>VAZQ01000238.1:0-1994 GCA_005883115.1 Alphaproteobacteria bacterium
TGGTCGCGCAGGCAATCGCAGCGAGCTTGCGCTTGAAAAACTGGTCGAGAGTCGAGCTGGGGTCGCGCATGATGTTGCTGTTGAGCTTCCACAGCGTCTCAGCAATCTCCGGCCGGTAGGCATAGAGCTTAAGCGCGTTCGGCAGGAAGCCCATGCGTTTCTTGTAGGGCTCTACCACGGGGCTGAGGCGGGGATCGAAATCCTCCTCGCGCATGTACGGGATGAAGGGCTCGGCTTCGAATAGGACTTTTGGCTTGGGCGCAGCGATCGCATCCATGACGCTTCTCCTTCAGAGGTAGTCGGACAGCTTCACTTGGCCCCAGTTGCGGGGCCAGGCACGTTCGAAATCGGCGGGATCGTGGCGCGACTTGATTGTCGCATCGATGCCCATCTTTCCAACGACCCGCCAGGGATATTGCCCTTCGAGCGGGCGTGCTGCCGGGTCATAGGGTGAGCCGCGCGTATTCGGCACCGCGGGATAGCAACGCGTGGCGATGGCGTGGTAAACGTCGACCGGATCGTCCAGATTGGTATCGGGCGATAGCGCAACCACGAGCTTGGTGTTCAGCCACGGTGCGCCCATGGCCAACATCAACGCATCGTTGACCATGCCCTCGCGCGGGTAGCTGAATTGGATGATGCAGGAGAGCGCCGCGCCCCAGGTCGGGAAACGCACGTCCTTGACGTCGAGGCCGAGTTCGCTGAGCCGATTGTAGAGCACCGCCTCGTGACACAACCGCGGCAACGGCTGATGATCGGTATCGGGACAGGTCTGGTGATTGCGATAGATCGGACGGTCGCCGCGCATCGTGATCGCGCTGACCTCGACCTCGGGTAGGTTCTCATAATGCGGCAAGTTGTACATCGAGGGCGAGGTGACCTCGCCGACTTTGAACCTATCCTTCAGATTCACACGGGCCTCGACCACGATCTCCGCTTCTGCCGGCACGTTCAATTCCAGCGTCTCGCAACGGACCATCTCGATATCGCGATCCATGATCGTGCCGACCATCTCCATCTCGCCCCACGCATCCATGTGCAGGCCGGAGAAGTTCGCCATGATCTCATAGGCCGGCGGCAGTCCGAACACGAACGCGATCGGCATCGCGTCCATGCCCATGTCGCGGTACTTGCGCATGATGACGTGGGAGTGCGGGGTCACGAAGCTGATCAATCCGCGGCGTGGCCCGACCGCGTGGGTTCCCGCGTGACAGGAATTGTAAAAACCGGTCTCGGGATCGCGAATGATATTCATCGCGGTGACGTACGGTGCGTCATCCTTGTCCTTGTGATAGGGAACGGGCAGCTCCGTCCAATCCGCCTCGTTGTGCAGCTTGATCACCTCTTTCACGGGACCGGACTTGACGATCTTGAATCCGCGCGGAGGCTGGCGTAGCCGGTAGGCGAGCGTTCGCAGATAGTTCTCGGGCAAGGTGCCGAGCGCGCGCGCCTGCGAGCGGCGGTTTTTCACCAGCTCTGCGCCGACAGCGCACCAATGTCGGCCATGTGCACCGGTTTGGTGACACGCGTGACGATGTCGGCGTTGGTGGCCAGGTAACCGCGCAGCGATGGGTCGAGCGGCTTGGTCGGCGGCGGCGGGCGATGACTTATGGAGAGCGCCATGGCGATCCTCCATTTCGTAAAGTAACTTTACTAACGCGTAAGTCAAGCCGCGCGTCCCATCAGCGCGCCACGCGGAAAAATTGCGCGCCCAGACGACAGGTGCTCTCGACGCTACGCCGCGGCGCGCGCTACTCACCGCACCTGAAAAACGAGCTTGCCCCGGAAATGTCGCGACTCGCTCAGCCGATGCGCGTCGGCTGCGTCGGACAGACGGTAGAGCTTGATCTCAGGAGCCCGCACAGCCCCTGCCTGAACCAGTTCGACGATGCGTTCGAGATGCCGCCGGGCACGCCCAACCGGAGGCCGAAGCGAGGTCACATCATCGCGTGATGGTTTCGGCGCCTGCGCCCCGGAAGCGATAAAGGCGGCCC
>VAZQ01000238.1:2100-12785 GCA_005883115.1 Alphaproteobacteria bacterium
CCCTGTTGTAATCGATGATTTCATCGGCGCCGAGGCCACGCACATAATCGTGGTTCGCGGCACTCGCGGTCGTGATCACGTGGGCGCCGATATGCTTGGCGAGCTGAATGGCGAAACCGGCAACCCCGCCTGCCCCGCCCTGGATGAGAATCGTCTCGCCCGGCTTGAGTTTCAGCGTGTCTTCGATCGCGCTCAGCGCGGTGAGGCCGGTGAGCGCCAAGGCGGCGGCGTTGACATGGGACAGGGCGTCCGGCTTCTTCGCGACGATTGCGGCCTTGACTGCGATTTTCTCGGCGTAAGCACCCTCCTGGCCCGCCTCGCAAACGCCGAACGCGGCGTCCCCAACCTTGAGGTCGGTGACCCCCTGGCCGACGGCGCTGATCACGCCGGAAAAATCGCGCCCGAGGATCAATGGAAACTTCGCTTGTTGATACTGGCCGGCGCGCACCTTCCAATCGGCGGCATTGATGCTGGCGGCATGCACATCGATGACGACCTCGCCCGGCCCCGCGACGGGATCCGGCAACTCGCCATACTTCAGCTCGCCCGGTCCGCCATATCGCTCAATAAACGCAGCCTTCATTGGTCTGTCCCTTTCAAAGCAGCAAAATTCGCGGTTTGCCCTCCACCTACTTCACCGAACGGTCGCGGTCCATGCCGATTGAGCGCCTTTGTGTTAGGATAGCCTGACAAAGGACTGTGGCATGGACCGCAATTCCCGCACCGGCGCGATCCCGAGACGCTCGCGGCCGCTTGGCGCAAACCCGCGACCGCGGACCGGAGCGCTGCTGCGCGCCCTGCTTGCCGCGGGTGTGCTGAGCCTGAGCGCAGGAGCTGCCCGCGCGAGTGTCCTCGTCTCGATCGACAAGAGCACGCAGCGGATGTCGGTTTCGGTCGATGGCGTGCCGCGCTATCACTGGGCGGTCTCGACTGGTCGCGCCGGCTACGGCACGCCGAGCGGCACCTATCGGCCGCAGCGAATGGAGCGAACGTGGTTTTCGAAGGAATATTATAATTCGCCGATGCCGCATTCGATCTTCTTCCATGGCGGCTACGCGATCCATGGCAGTTACGAGATCCACCGCCTCGGCGGCCCCGCTTCCCATGGCTGCATCCGGCTGCATCCCGCGAATGCCGCCACGCTGTTCGCCGTGGTCAAGCAGAGGGGAATGAGCGACACGACCATCGTCGTCTCAGGAGGTCACCGGTAATTCGCTCCGCGCCGACGCGTAAAAAGCTCAGCCTGGGGAACTTGCAGGGCTCCTGCGGCAATAATCCATTACGCGGCAGCAGGTGCGCGGGTTACGCTGTAACCGATGCCGGCAGGGGAAGCGGCGGACGTTATCTGACGGAGGACGTGGTATGCGTGTTCATTGCATCATCATCAGCGCAGTGCTTGCTCTTGCATCGGCTTCGCCGGTAGGCGCGGTCGATCTCCTCGTGACCCAATACAAGAACGACCCCTCAGGCGCGCCCTACGGCATCGCACTCGAGAAGGGCTTTTTCAAGAATCACGGGCTCGACATCACCGGGATCGTCTCCGGCGCCGGCGGCGGCAGCTCGGTGCGCAACGCCATGGCGAGCGATCTCGGCTACGGTGACGTGACCGCCGCCCCGGTCATCGCCGCCGCCGAGCAGGGCCAAGACGTCAAGATCGTCGGCATCACCTCGCGATCGCTCGCCGACCTGGTGCTCATCGTCATGCCCGATTCGCCCATCAAGACCCCCGCCGACCTCAAGGGCAAGAGGTTCGGCATCAGCAACCCGAAATCGCTGGGCGAGATGATGGGCGTGCTGGTGATGGAAAAAGCGGGGCTCAAGCAGGGCGACGTGCAAATGACCGCGCTCGGGAGTCTCAGCGGCGCGCTCACCGCGCTGGAAAACGGCGTGGTCGACGCAACATCCATTCCGATCATTCTGTTCCGCACCCGCGGCGGCGAGAGCAAGTACCGCGTGCTGGTCCGTCCCAAAGAGTTGCCGCTCATTCCCTCGCAGCTCGGTATGGCGACTGGCAAGGCAATGAAGGAATGGCCGGAGAAGCTGCGTGGCATCCAGGCAGCACGCCGCGAAGGCACCAAGTTCATTTACGAGCACACCGGCGAGGCCATCGAGATCCTCAGCAAAATCTACGCACCGCTGCCGGCGAACGACATCGGCATCATGGTGAAAGAGCTCGTGGAGGCGAAGTTCTGGAGCGAAGGCCGTATCGAAATGCCGTTACTCGAGCAGACCGTGCATGCAATGAAAGGCGTGGGAATGCTGCAGAAGGATGTCGACCTGACTAAAATCGTCGACAGCTCCTTCCTGCCGCCTGATCTGCAGAAATGAGCGTCGCGGTCCCGGGTGAGGACATCCACGCCTCCCTCTCGGATGTGACGCGGGTCTATCCGGGGGTGGCCGGTACGCCGGCGGTTCATGCGCTCGGACCGGTCGATCTAAAGCTCAAGCGCGGCGAGTTCTTTGCCGTCGTCGGTCCGTCCGGCTGCGGTAAGACCACGCTGCTCGAGGTGCTCGCTGGGCTGCAGCAAGCCACGGCGGGAACGGTGACATTCGAGGGCCGCCCAATCGCCGGCAAGGTGCCCGACGGCATCGGCGTTGTCTTCCAGGAGGACGCGAGCTTCCCCTGGTTGACCGTGTGGGACAACGCCGCATTTGGCTTGCGCCGCAATGGCGTCGACCCCGCGAAAATCCGCCGCCGCGTCGACGATGCGCTCGCCTTCATGGGGTTGACGGATTTCGCCCGCGCTTATCCAGCGCAGCTTTCCGGGGGCATGCGACAGCGCGTCTGCATCTCGCGTACACTCGTGCTTCAGCCGCGGCTTATCCTGCTCGACGAGCCGTTCGGCGCTCTTGATGCGCAGACGCGGCTGCTCATGGGTGACGAGGTGCTGCGGCTGTGGCGGCGTACCGGCGCAACCATTCTCCTGATCACGCATGCGCTCGACGAGGCTGCCATGCTGTCGGACCGCATCGGCGCGATGTCGGCTCGTCCGGGTCGATTCATGGAAATTGTCGCGACCGGCTGGCCGCGCGAGCGCGACAGCAAGATCGTCAGCGACGCGGGGTTCGGGGAGATCACCGGCCGGTTGTGGGACAATCTGCGCGGCGAATCGATGAAATCGCTCGGCCATTCCGGGGTTGCGGCGGGATGAGCAGGGTCGGCTGGATCAGGATTGCGGTCATTGCCATCGCGATCGCGCTGCTCGAAGCCAGCTGCCGGCTCGGCCTGATCGATCATCGCGTCGTCATCCCGCCCTCTGAAATGGCCGATGCGCTCGTGCATCTGCTGATCTCGGGACAGGACAACGATCAGATCTTGCGCACCTTCGGCATTGTCGTCCTCGCCGCCGTGATCTCCGCGATCGGGGGCTTTGCGCTCGGTGTCATCATCCACGCGCTGCCGCGCGTTCGCCAATCGCTCGATCCGTTCTTCGCCACCTATTACGCGGTGCCCATCTTCATCTTCTATCCGGTCATGATCGTGATCTTCGGGTTATCCGCCATCCCGATCGTGCTGATGGGTGTGGCGACTGCGATCGTGGCGATGATCATCGCAACCTTGAACGGACTCGATCGCGTGCCGCAGGTGCTCACCAAGGTGGCGTGCGTGCACCGCATGGGCAGGATCGCCACGGCGCTGCTCCTCAAATTGCCGGCGGCGGCGCCCCATCTCTTCACGGGTCTCAAGCTCGCGGTCAGCTACGCATTCATTGGCGTCATCGCGAGCGAGTTCATTCTTGCGCCCGCGGGGCTAGGGCGCGTGATTTCCGACGCCTACACCGACTTTGATAATCGGAAGATGTACGCGCTAATGCTGCTGTTGATCATCGTCGCAACCGTCGTGAACATGTTTCTACACGCGGTCGATCAGCACTTGGCGGAGCGACGGGGGATTGGCAAGGCATGATTGCGACCAACCGCGCTGCCGACACGGTGATCATTCTAATCGTGCTGCTGCTGGCATGGCAGGCGCTGCATCAAATCGTCGGCGCGACAGCGCTCCCCAGTCCGGTGCCGACGCTCGCGTATCTCGCCAAGCTCGTGCCGAGCGAACGGTTTGCCGAAAACGCCTGGGCTACGCTCGTATGCTTTTTCTACGCGCTGATCTTGTCGTACGGCATCGGGCTTGCGATCGGCGTGTGGATGGGAGTTCATCGACTCTCCGGGGCGGTCGGCGAGCCGATCCTCATCTCTCTATATACTCTGCCGAAAGTGACACTCTATCCCGTGGTGCTGCTCATTTTCGGATTGAGCCTGTCGGGGCGAGTGACGTTCGGGGCAATGCACGGCGTGCTACCGGTCGCGCTTTTGACCATGAGCGCGATCCGGAACATTCCGCCGGTCTATCTGAAGTCGGCGCGAACGCTGCACTTATCGCGATGGCAGACCATTCTCACGGTGCTCTTCCCGGCAACGCTGCCGGAGGTCGTTGTGGGACTGCGGATCGGGTTCACCCTGACCCTGCTCGGCGTGCTTCTCGCCGAGATGTTTGCCGCCAAGCAGGGATTGGGCTTTTTGATCATCAATGCAATGCAACTCTTGCAGACCGAGGAGATGGTCGCGGTTGCGGTCGTGCTGTTTGCATTTGCAGCGGTTGCCAATGCGCTGCTGCTGTGGATCGAGCATCGGCTTCATCGGCGAGTCTAGGCGGCCGCGAGCACGATTGCGCAGGCAACTGCGCAATGATCAGGGCCTCGCCGCTCAGCGGGAGCCGGGTGAGCGATTTGGATTGCTCGAGTCGTTTTGGCGATTCAAGTTGCTGGCACCGCTCGAGCCCGGATTGGTGTTCGAGTTTGTCGTGCCGGCAGGATTGCTACCGGTTCCGGTCGTGTTTCCCGGGCTGCTGGTTGCGGCACCTGAATTAGCGGAGCCGCCCGAAGCGGCGCCGCTGGTCCCCGCCGCACTGCCGCCGCTTGCACTTCCACCGCCTCCTGCTCCCCCACCGCCGGCGCCACCGCCTCCACCGCCGCCCTGGGCGAGCACGGCCGTACTCAGCACCAAGGCCGAGAGGAGCGCGAGTGGAGAGAGTCTTCTGCCGGACATAGTGATCTCCTTTTTCCGAACCGTATCTCCCCACAAAGGCGCCGATCGGGAAAATTGTTCCGAACGCACCGCGAAAGAGCATTGTCGCCGTGACGCTCGCTGGTCGAGCACTGCCGGCGCTTGGGGATTCGCGTATCGGCGATGCTCCCAGACCAACAGGCCAAGGCGGTTGCCCGAATCAGTGCTCTTGCGTAGAGAGTGATTCGGCGGAGGGAGGGAACCGACCCTTGGTCGGTCGGCACGACGTCCGCGAGGCCGTCCGGCTCTAATCGATCCCGGACGGCCTCTTAAATCTTGCGCGTCCTCATTTTGCGGCGACGCTCACCCGGGCTTTTGGCCGCTCGCGCCGCGCTGGCGTGTACTGGGCCTGCATTACGCAGAGCGCTGAACAAGTCCGCAGCTGCCAGTCTCGGTCCGGCCATCGTTTTGCCGGCCGCCAGCACGTTGCGGATCTGCGAAAAGCCTTCGGCCAGCACCGATGCATTCCAGGCTTGCGCAGGCGGCCATCTCGCCGCGTTCTGCGTCGCGCGGCCAAACAGCCGTCCGGTTACGACAATGATCGCGTCTCGCTCGTCGAGCCGAGCGAACGCGACGAGTTCGCGGCGATTGGGGCCGACGACGTCGAGCGCACGATAACCGCCGTTGGTGAAGAGATCGGGAAGCTCATGTCGCAGTGCAAGCAGCTCGCGCATCAGCGCGAACTTGATGCGGCCGTCCGGCCATGTGCTCGCCAGCGCAGGCCAGTCCGGTGCTTCCCCGATCGATGCGAGCGCGGATGCGCGCGCCGCGAAGTCAACTGGCCGCCTGTTATCGGGATCGACCAGCGACAGATCCCAGAACTCGGTGCCTTGATAGAAATCGGGAACTCCCGGCAACGTCGCCTTCAAGACCAGCTGGGCCAGACTATTGAGCGCCCCCATCAGCGCTGCGCGCCGCGCGAATGCGTCGAAGCCGTCAATGAAGACGGCGGATCGCTCGCGATCGAGAAGACGCCGGACAAAATCCGTCAGGCCAGCCTCGTACCGCTCATTGGGGGCGAGCCAACTCGTCTGCTGCTTGCCCTCGCGCGCGGCTTTGACAGCATAGGCCTGCATCCGCTCGATGAACTTCGCCTCTATGCCGCTGAGCGGCCAAGCGCCGAGCAGTGCCTGATAGAGCATATATTCGTGCGCCGGCGACGGTATCCGCGCGGCGCCGGGGCCATTCGTCCGCAAGCTCAGCAAGCGTGAGCAGCCGCGCGCGTGCGTCCTCGCCGCGTTTTGTGTCGTGCGTCGCGGTTGCGGTCAGGCCATGCGGCCATTTGGCGGCGCGTTCCTGCATACGGGCGTGGAAGCTCTCGATCGACAGCGCGCCGGCGGCAGGATTGCCGCCGACCTCGTTGAGCGCCAACAGGCGGTGAAACCGATAGAAAGCGGTATCCTCCAGAGACTTCGCCATCATCGGACCGGTGAATTGCTGAACCTTGAACGCGAAGCGGCGATCACGTGCGATGCTGTGGCCTAAGCGGCCGGGGGCAACCAGATCGAGTGTGAGGGCATCGCGCAGGAAATCGAAAACACCGACATCGGCCCCGAACCAGTCATCGCGCGCCTTAGCTATGGCGCCTTCGATGATCGCGCGATCCTCGCGGCTCGGGCCCGACGCAGTGACATAGGTGCGGTAAATCGGGAAATGCAGAATGAACAGTTCGAACGCAGCGCGTAAACGCTCGGCGCTATAGTCGCGCGTCGTATAGTGGCCGGCGGCAATGCGCACGAGCAATCGCGTCAAGACAGTGAATTCGCTGGCCAAAATGTTGGCGATTACGCGTCGCTTGGCATCGATGAGAACGGAATCGAAGCTGCGCTCATCGCCACTCACGTCGCGCCAGGTGCGCTCGAGGGTGGCAAGCCCGCGATTGTCGAGCAAAAGCCGGGAAATGAGATTGAGCCATTCGTATCCCGTCGTTCCGCCAACTCCAGCGAAGCGCGGCAGCCGCTCCCCATCGGCCAGAATCTTTTCGGCCACTACGTAGAATGGCCCCGCCTTTGCCGATCGGCTGCGATCAATCAGCCGTTGCAGCCGGCGAAAATACTGATGCGGGTCGCGCAGCCCGTCGATGTGGTCGAGGCGCAAGCCATGCAACGACCCATCCGCGATGAGACGCTGTACAAGAGCATGGATCGCGGATGGGTCGTTGCATGGCTGAAAAACCGCCGGTAATTGATCTCGCTTCCGGCAAGTTGCCAATGCGCGAGCCGATAATGCTGGCGTTCGAGCAAGTGGTGCAAGGCGAGGGTGGCATCCGGTCGTCCGGGAGCGGGTCGGTAGGCCCGCAGCCCGCGTTCGACCACTTCCTTGCTGCCCGCAATGGAAGCGAGTTCGGCCTTAAAGACCGGCGCCGTCTGACGCGGCGGATTATGCGGGCCGCGATAGCGCTCCGCCCATTGCAGCAGCTTTCGGCCTGCGGGCTCCTCGCCCACGCCTGCCTCTGCCACGATTTTCTGCAAGATCTCGCTGTAGCGGTTCGGCGCGATGGGCAGCCGATGCTCGAAATACCAAGCGGAAAAGCTGCCTTCGGCTGCGTCATAGCGTAGCTCGATTTCGCCGCCCTCCAGCGCCTCGCCATAGGAGCGTGCGAGAACCGGGATCAGCACTCCACCGCGAGGATGCGCGGGCAGCGTCTGCCAATCGATATCGAACGAAGCGGCCCAAGGCGACTTCGGCCCCCATTCAAGGACGTCGAGCCACCAGGGATTATCGGCGTAATGAACGCCCATGTGGTTTGACACGAAGTCGAGAATGAGGCCGATATCCGCCCGCTGGAGCGCAGCGCAGAGGCGACGAAATGCATCCGCGCCGCCCAGCTCGGGATTGAATGAGTTGTGGTCGACCACGTCATAGCCATGCGAACTACCCGAGCGGGCTTTGAGAAACGGCGAGGCATAAAGGTGGCTTATGCCGAGTGTCTTGAGATACGGCACCAGCGCGGCCGCCTGATCGAAGCCGAACTGCGGCGTAAACTGGAGACGGTAGGTGGCGAGCGGGATAGAGGGTGGCATCAGCCCGCTCCGATGCTCCAAAACACCGACCACGGCGGCAGTACGGCGGGCAGCTCTCCGCCCCAAATCGAGCGCAGTGGGCGAAAGGCGCGCGGTGCTTTGGCGTCGGCATCGCATAAATTGGCAACTAGTCTGAGCGTCTGACCGTCGGCGAGCCGCCAATCAGAGGTCAAGATAGGCCCGTCGCCGCACGCGATGGCGAACTTTACGCCGGCGAGGCGCGGCACGATCTCCCGCCGGCGCGTTGCCAGAAGATCGCGCACGAGCCCGAGCCGTTTGCGGCCAGTGCGAGTTGCCGGGGCGTGCCAATCGAGCACGGCCATGCGGAAGGTCGCCTCTTCGAGCGGATCCGGAATTGCATCGCCCAGCTCCGCATAGGCGCTCTCGAATTCCTTTCGTCTGCCTTTGCGCACCGCATCCGCGAGTGGTCCTTGGAAATCGCAAAAGAAGGGAAACGGCTGGGTTGCTCCCCATTCTTCGCCCATGAATAAGAGCGGCGGCATGGGGGCAAGAAGCGTGACGGCGAGCGCCGCCGTGAGCGCAGGCTCGGCGCTGTGGATCGCGAGACGATCACCAAGCGGACGGTTGCCGATCTGATCGTGATTCTGCAGAAAATTCACGAACGCCAGGGGCGACAAGCTGCCCGATGCCTCACCGCGATTTCGATCGTGCCGGTGCTGCGAGGGCTCGCCCTGATAAGCGAAGCCGGAGGAAAGCACCCGAGCGATGTGACGGCGCGGATCCGGCGCGTAATCTTGATAGTAGCCCTGCTCTTCTCCGGTCAGCAGGCAATGCCAGGCGTGATGGTAATCGTCGTTCCATTGTGCGCGGTATTGACCTTGCGCGGGGTCGGTGAGCGGATCGAGCAGGCTCGAACGGTTGTCGTCATTCTCAAGCACGAGATGGATCAGTCGACCCGTCACAGCAGCGAAGTGGCCTACCGCGCGACTGAGCTCCTGGAGAACCGATGGCTCTCCTGGTTCCACAATGGCGTGAACAGCATCAAGCCGAAGACCGTCGAACCGGTACCGTTCGAGCCAATGCAGCGCATTGCCGATCGCAAACGCGCGGACCTCCGGGACGCGATAATCGATGGCATGTCCCCACGGCGTGTGAGCGCAGGCGAAGAATGCTGGGGCGTAACGATAGAGGTAGTTACCTTCCGGGCCAAAATGGTTGTAGACGACGTCGAGAAAAACCATGAGCCCGCGCGCGTGCGCTTCGTCCACCAACAGGCGCAGATCGTCGGGCCGCCCGTAGGCGCTATCCGGCGCATAGAGCAGGACGCCGTCATAACCCCAATTCCGCCGTCCCGCGAAATCGGCAATGGGCATCAGTTCGATTGCCGTCAGCCCGGCGTCCACCACGTGGTCGAGCTTCTCGATTGCTGCGCGAAACGTGCCGCCCGGGGTGAACGTGCCAACGTGAAGCTCAAAGATCGCAGCATCCTCCCAGGGTCGCCCGCGCCAGTCATTCATCCGCCACTCAAATCGGTCGTGATCGATGACCTCGCTCGGCCCGGACACATCTTGCGGCTGGAAGTCCGAGGCCGGATCAGGAACCTCCATTTCCCCGTCGATCCGATACTTGTAAAGTGTGCCGGGACGCGCCTGCGGTATCGTGGTTTGATACCAGCCGTGCGCCTGTGCCTGCATCGGGTGGGCGCGATCGAGCATCACCTCCACGCGCTTGGCGGCCGGAGCCCAGAGGCGGAACGTAACTCCGGTTCGATCGAGCTCGGCGCCAAACCGCGCGCCGCCATTCATCGGGAGCCCGAAAGGGCCAGAATTGATCGGGGGCGTGCCTGGACCTTGCTGCCGGCTTTCAGCTCCGCTCCGAGCCGCGGCTGCGGTGACGTATCCAAGCAAATAGTCCAGCGGCTGTATTGCGGAAGCATCGGAACGGTAAATTCGATCGTTTCCGGTGCGGCGTTGAGCACCACGTAAAGCGGCGCGTCTGCTTGCTCCAATGGGCCGAGCACATAGGAGAGAAAACGGCCTTCGGGGAAATTCCAGTCCTGCTCCGTCATTTCGGTTGCTTGGGGCGTCAGCCACAACACGCCAAAGCTCCCGTCGGGACGGCGGCCTTGGACCCAGCGCCTGGCGCGCAGTTGCGGAAAGGCGCGGCGCAGCGCAGTAAGCTCGCTCATGAAGGAGGTCACGTCGTCCTTGCCGCCGAGCCCCGACCAATCCATCCAGCCGATCGAATTGTCTTGGCAGTAGGCGTTGTTGTTGCCGCCCTGGCTGTTGCCGACTTCGTCGCCGGCGAGCAGCAACGGCACTCCCTGCGCCAACATGAGACTTGCCACGAGGTTACGGCGCGTTTGCCGTCTCAGCTGCAGGATGTGCGGATCGTCGCTCGGGCCTTCCGCGCCGTGATTGTTACTGTCATTTTCATCGGAGCCGTCGCGGTTGTCTTCGCCATTCGCTTCGTTGTGCTTGCGCTCATAGCTGACTAGATCTGCGAGCGTGAGGCCATCGTGGACCGTGACGTAGTTCACGCTCGAGCGAGGCCCGCGACAATCCTGATCAAATAGGTCGGCGGAGCCAGTCATGCGGCGACCGAGCTCGCCAATGAGATTGCCCTCGCCCGACCAGTAGC
>VAZQ01000206.1 GCA_005883115.1 Alphaproteobacteria bacterium
TCTCTTTTTCTTTTGGTCCGCCGATCACCCATATGCAGTGACCCTCCGCGGCAAGCCGGCGCGCGAGATCGGCGTAGAATGCTGCAGGCCAGCGCTTGGCGGGGCCGACGGCGCCGGGTGCGAGCGCAATAACGCCCCGATCCTCGGAGGCGAGCCCCAGCCGCCGGCGCCAACCTACGCATTCGGCGGCCGGCACTTTGAGTTCGGGCAATGGCCATTGGTTCGGCGCGGGCTCACCTTTGGCCAAGGCCAACGCGGCACAGCGGTCCGCCATGCGCGGCAGACGGCGCTCGCCGAAGCGGAGATCGTTGATCAGGCCGACGCGGCCCTCGCCGACGAAGCCGGTCCGCCGCGGAATTCCGGCAAGCCACGGCGCCAGAGCGGCCTTCCAGGTCCGGGGCATGATCAGCACCTGGCCGTAGTTTTCCGCCCGCAGTCTGTGGGCGAGCCCATGACGCTGCTTCACGGCTAGCTGTCGGCGCGGCAGGTCGGCAACGATCCCCTTGCGGACGCCAGGCATGTAGTCGAGGAGTGGCGCGACCATCGACGTGGTCAACATGTCAATGCAAGCGCCCGGACAGCGTTGTTTCAACAGCTTCACCACCGTGTGGCAGCGAACGAAGTCGCCGATCCACATGTAAGGGATAATCAGAATTCGAGCCGCCGACATGTCCGCCGTGGCATTCTCAAGAGGGGAGGAAATAAACGAATTTAAATTCATTTGTTAATACGTATGGGGGGCGAGGGTCCGGCCCCCTTCGTGTCGCAGCGTGGCAGATGAGCCGGAAGCCCCGGTAGCTTGCCATTTAGTGCCTGTCTAGTGTGCCTCGTAGTGCCTCTGCGGTGTGCGCGGCGCGCCAGGGCGATGAGGGGCCATTTTACGCTTTTTGGGCAGTGACGTTGCACGTGCGAATGCACTGGGGCAAAGGGGAGCCAATAATTGCGGCGGGTGAGCAATGTTGTTGGTCACAGGCGGAGCCGGCTTCATCGGTTCCAATCTGGTCGCCGGCCTGAACGAGGCCGGACGTACTGACATTGTCGTCAACGACTCGTTCGGGGACGCCGGCAAGTGGCGCAATCTCGGCAAGCGCCAACTCGCCGACGTCGTGCCTCCCGGCGAGCTGATCGGCTGGCTGGATAACCGCAAGCTCGAGGCCGTCATTCATCTCGGCGCGATCTCCGACACGACTGCCACCGACGCCGATCTGGTCCTCGCCACCAATTTTCGCCTCTCGCTCAAGCTTCTGGATTGGTGCACGACGACGCGCACTCCCTTCATCTATGCCTCCTCGGCTGCAACTTACGGCGACGGCGCCGCAGGCTTCGATGACGATTGGTCACTTGCGGCCTTGCAGCGGCTTAGGCCCATGAATCTGTACGGCTTCAGCAAACACCTGTTCGATCTCGCGATAGCCGATCGCTTCGCGAACGGCGCGAAACTCCCGCCGCAGTGGGTGGGCCTCAAATTCTTCAATGTGTTCGGGCCGAACGAGTATCACAAGGGAGAAATGATGAGCTTGGTCGCCAAGCGCTTCGACGAAGCCAAGAGCGGCAAATCGGTGCGCCTGTTCAAATCCCATCGCGAAGGGGTTGCCGATGGCGAACAGAAACGCGATTTCGTCTATGTCGATGACGCGGTCGCGGTGATGCGCTGGCTGCTCGACACGCCGTCGGTATCGGGCATGTTCAACGTCGGGAGCGGCAAAGCAAGAAGCTTCCGCGATCTGATCACCGCCATGTTCCGTGCCCTCGGGCGTGAGCCGGATATCGAGTACGTCGATATGCCGCCAGCGATCCGCCACCAGTATCAGTATTTCACGCAATCTAACGTCGAAAATCTGCGGCGGGCAGGCTACAACGCGGGCTTCACCCCGCTTGAAGAGGGGGTGTATCGCTATGTCACCTTGTTCCTGAACCAGCCGGACCGGTATCGGTAAGCTCGCGGCACCGTCAGTCATCCAGGCAATAACGGCATGTTCAATTTCGAAGACGCATTCAAACTCATTCCCGAGCAGACTATCGTCTGCGTTGGCGATTTGATGCTCGACGATTTCGTCTATGGCGAAGTCTCGCGCATCTCGCCCGAGGCACCGGCTCCGATTCTCGCAGTCAAACGCAACGAGCTGACGGTTGGCGGCGCTGGCAACGTGGCGCGCAACATCGCCGGGCTTGGCGCGCGCTGTATCTTCCTCGGCGTCGTCGGAGAAGATGATGCCAGTCGCACGCTGATGCGCGCTCTCTCTGCCGAGCCGTTGATTGAGCCGCATCTTGTCGTCGATGCGGAGCGCCCGACGACGCGCAAGGTTCGCTTCGTGTCCGAGCATCATTCAACCCATCTTTTACGCGCCGATTGGGAACTGGCGAAAGCAATCAATCCTAAGACTGAGAAGGTTCTGATCGATCGCACGCTTGCGGCACTGCCGCGAGCGGGGAGCGTCGTGCTGTCCGATTATGCCAAGGGCACGTTGACGCCGCGGGTCATCCGGGAAGTCATCGATGCGGCGAGACAGGCAGGCATACCGATCATCATCGACCCCAAAGCCGCCGACTATGCTGTTTATCGTGGTGCAACGGTCATCAAGCCGAACCGCAAGGAGCTTTCGGAGGCAACCCACCGGCGGGCCGATTCGGACCCCGACCTGATCGCGGCGGCCTTGCAATTGAATCGCCTGCTCGGGACCGAAGCGGTCGTCGTCTCCCTCAGTGATGCCGGCTTGCTCCTAGTGCCGGCGGACGGCGGAACCATCCATGTGCCCGCCTATCCCGTCAAACTCAGGGATACGTCAGGCGCGGGAGATACGGTAGTTGCCGCGCTCGCAGTTCTGCTGGCGACCAAGCTTGGCTATGAGCCCGCCGTGCGCGCGGCCAACGCTGCTGCTGCCGTGGTCGTGGGCAAGCGCGGTACATCGACAGTCTCGGCGGCGGAGCTGCGCTCGCGCATTCTTCCTGCCGCTTCGCTTGCGCCCGAAGAGAAGATCATTTTCGACTGGTCGGTGCTCGACGAGCGGCTCGCCGAATGGCGGGGTCTGCGCGTCGGCTTCACCAACGGCTGCTTCGATCTGCTACACCCCGGGCATATCAAGCTCTTGTCCGAGGCGCACGCCGCCTGCGATCGGCTCATTGTCGGGCTAAACGGCGATGCGTCCGTGACGCGCTTGAAGGGCGTCGGTCGGCCACTCCAGGAGGTGCACGCGCGTGCGGAGGTGCTGGCTGCGCTCGAAGCCGTCGACCTCGTCGTCGTCTTCGACCAAGACACGCCGCTGGAGCTGATCCGGCGCGTGCGTCCCAAGGTGTTGGTTAAAGGGGGCGACTACCAGCACGAGGAGGTGGTGGGACACGAGCTTGTCGAAAGCGGAGGCGGCGAGGTGATTCTCATCGATCTCGTGCCGGGCTTTAGCACATCCAAGCTCGTGCACCGCTCCCGCGTTCCCGCCTCAGGTTAGAGCTGTTGAAGACTAGCGGAGCTGTGTGCACGACCTTGGCCGATGGGCGCGAGCAAGAACTCGTGCGCAATTTTTTTGGAGGTGCGCGGTCCGGGTTCTTTGTCGAGGTTGGCGCAAATCGGCCCCAGGAGCTATCGCAGACCTGGCATCTTGAGCAGCTCGGCTGGACCGGCATCCTCATCGAGCCGCAGCCCGAGCTTGCCGGTGATCTCTGCCGCGCGCGCTCCGCCAAAGTGTTTGCGGTGGCCTGCTCGTCCCCGGAGAACGCCGGCCGCCGCATGCAGCTGCATGTCGCTGGCCCCTGGTCGGCGCTCGATCGCGACCGAATGACACCCGGTGCGCAGCCCGAACGGGTCATCGAGGTACCCGTGAGGACCCTCGATGACATTCTGATCGAGGCGCGCGCGCCGGTTGGGTTCGATTTCCTGTCGATCGACGTGGAAGGTCATGAGCTGGAGGTGCTCAGCGGGTTTGATTTTGCGCGATGGCGGCCGCGTCTGGTGTTGCTCGAAGATTTCGTCGGAAATCTCAGCAAGCACCGATTTCTGCGGGCCGCCGGCTATCGGTTGGTCCGCCGATTCGACAACAACGGCTGGTACATTCCGGCCGATGCGTCGATCCGCCTGTCACCGCGCGAGCGCTGGCTGATCGCGCGCAAATATTATCTCGCTCTACCTTTTCGGATTGCGCGCAATGCCTCGCGGCGGCTTCGTCATCGGTTGCGGGAGCGGTTCGCCCGATAGAGGCGCATCACCCGGCGTTATCGCGGGCTCGACGATGTGGGCGCCGGGCGCTCTGCTGGGTCCGTGGCAGGTTCCGTTGAAGCGGGCGTCAAAGCGGCGGCCGCCGTAGCGGCGCGGTGGACGGCGCTGACCACGCTTTCATTTCTTCGTAGCGCTTGGCATAGCGGTAAAATGTGCCCTCGAAATTTCCTAGCGCGATGACGAAGCCGGCCCAGCCGTCGCGGTAGCCATGCTTGAACACATAGTGCTTGATGAAAGCCCACAGTCCATGCCCCAGCGCGCCCCCCATTGACACTCTCTTTCCTGAAAGCTTACGCATGCCCAACGAGGAGTAGCGGTTCATCTTGTTGACGACCTCCTCGAGATTGCGAAATGGAAGTTGCCAGATAGCGCTTTGCAATCTTCCTAATGGTCGTTCTGTCAAAAGTTCATAGCCTTCATGGACGGGATCATGGTCATACCGCATCGCGCCCTTCCGGAAGAGCTGCGGCTGGCGAAAGTTCGGATACCAACCGGAGCCCTTGATCCAACGTCC
>VAZQ01000207.1:0-4847 GCA_005883115.1 Alphaproteobacteria bacterium
GTACCAGCGGCCCGAATCTGGATGACGACCCGCGCTCGACAGCGAGCCGCCCGCCGCGCTACCCGGCGCCGGCACACGGCCGGGCAGCGCCTGCGCCAACACGCGCATGATGACCGAAGTCGTAACCTGACTCGGGCGCACGTACATGTTCACCGGCGCCGGAAAGCGCGGATTGAGCAGCGAGCCCTCGGGCGGGTAGGAGACCCGCACCGGCCGCGACAAGCCATCGTTCACCGGCAAGTCCGGAATGAAGATCATCTTCACCAGGCATTCGATGAAATTTCGCGAGACGCAAGGGCGCAGATTGATGGGGCCGCGCGCCTGGGCATCACTGTCGAGGACGAAATGCAGCGTGTCGCCCTTGATCTCGAGCGATGCCGAAATGCGATGCGGCTTCGAGAGGTCGACACCGTCATCGTCGAGATAGTCGGTCTCGGGGCCGTAGCGCCCCGCCGGTGCCGCGGCGATCTGTTTTCGCAGCTCCGTCTCGCAGATGTCCATCCAGCGCGCCCAGCAGGCGAGCACGGCGTCGACGCCGTATTTTCCAAATAAATCGGCAAATTTGCTCAAGCCGTAAGTGTTTGTGTTGACCTGCGCCTTGACGTCCCCCCAGGTGACTTCCGGCGTGCGGGTGTTGGCGCAGATGAGCGCTTCCACGTCGCGGTTAAGCTCACCGCGTCGCAAGATTTTGAGCGGCGGAATCAGTAGCCCTTCCTGAAACAGATCCGTGGCATCGCCGCTGTTGGTGCCGGGCACCTTGCCGCCGAGATCCGGCTTGTGGGCGATATTGCCGATGAACCCGAGGAGCCGCTCGCCCGCGAACATCGGCGAGATGACGGTGATATCGGTCGCGTGGTTCTGACAGGCCTGGTAGGGGTGGTTCACAATGAACGCATCACCTGGCTCGATGGCTTGCCCGAAGCGGCGGCGGATCTCGTTCACCTGCGCCGCCAGCGGCCCGATGTGGAGCGGCTGCGGGATGCCTTGCGCCACCATGCGGCCCGCGGCATCGAAGACGGCGAAGGTGAAATCCTGGCTTTCCTTGATGATGGTGGAATAGCCCGTGCGCAACATGTTGAGCGTGAGCTCGCCGGCGATCTGCAAGGTCGACTGATAGATGACTTCGAGATCGATGGCGTTCACGGGCCGCGGCCTTCTCGTCGGGTCCGACCAAGCCTGCTCTACGGCTTCATCGGATAAATCTTATCGAGCTGCGCGAAATACCCCTCCTGCTTCAGCGCCTCGATGATGCTGAGATCGAGATAATCTGCCGGGTTGCGGCTGCCGATATCGGTGCCGATTGCCTCGAGCTGGGCGAGCACGTTCTCGGCGCCCTCGCGCGAGGGAGCGGCATCGCGCGGCATTAGGCGCTTGAAATCGTCATAGGTGGCGGCGATCACCTTCGGGTCACTGGTCTTGAACTTTTGCGCGATCACCTCCTTCGCCTTTGCCTCGTCGGCGAGGGCAAGATAGGCGCCGGCGACGTAGGCCTTCACGAAACGCGTCAGCGTGGCGCGATTGGCTTTCAGATAGCTGTTGGAGACAACAACGGAATCGAAGATCCATGGTGTTTTGGCGGCCGCCAGATCGGTAATCGGATTGAAGCCGCGTTCCTTGGCCAGGGTGATGGCCGGCTCGATCAGTGGCGCGACATCGATGCGGCCGGCAATCAGCGCGCCGAAACGCTGTGAGCTGCCGCCGATCTGCGAAACGGTGACGTCGGAGCGAGTGAGGCCGAGCTGCTTGAGAAGGATACTGATGGCAACGTCGGTCTCGGACCCGAAAGTGCTGATGCCGAAGGTCTTGCCTTTGAGATCGCCTACGCCGATGCCGGGCTTCGTGAACATGGTGATCGGGATGGTGTTGCAGGTCGAGGTAACGAGCCGCAGGTCGGCGCCCTGTTTGTTGGCGAGAACGGCGGGCGCGAGCCCCACGTGCATCGCCTGAATTTCGCCGGAGAGCAGCACCTGGAGCCCGCGCGTGCCGCCCTCCATATTGATGACCTCGACCTTGAGACCTTCCTTCTCGTAAAAACCGCCGGCCTCTCCCATCCAAACCGGAAAGATAGTCACAACCGGCGCCGAGATGCCGATCTTGAACGGAATGGCATCGGTGGATTGGGCAGGTACGCCTGCCGCTTCCAGAACGAGGCCGAGCGCCACCGCTGCGACGCTGAACTTGGTTAAGCGCATTGATTCCTCCGGATTTACCCCTCGTTCGTTCAAAGGCCGCTATAAGTGCTCTAAAAACTGTAATCGGTCAGGTCAACGTTACCTGGTTGCGCTCGGCCCTGACATCCTCCTCGATGAGACTCCAGATGGCGTCTTCGATGCCGTGAAAATGCGCCTCGCGTTTCACTGCCAGCCGCCGCGGCCGCTCGATCGTGACAGGAATGCTTTGCTTCACCCTTCCGGGCCGGCCGCTGAATACGATGACGCGGTCCGATAAATAGATGGCTTCGTCGATCTGGTGAGTGACGAACAGGACAGTCTTCTTTGCTTTCAGCCAGATTTGCAGCAGCTCCTCCTGCATCACCTCACGAGTTTGCGCGTCGAGCGATGCGAACGGCTCGTCCATGAGCAAAATCTTTGGATCAACGACGAGCGCGCGCGCGAGGTTCACGCGCTGCTGCATGCCGCCCGAGAGTTCATAAGGGTAGTGATCCTCGAAGCCGGACAACCCAACCAAGTTGATGAAGTGCGTCGCGCGCTCCTTCGCTTCCCGCGCGCCGACCTTGAGGCATTCTAGGCCATAGCGGACGTTACCAAGCACGGTGCGCCACGGCAGCAGCGAAGCATCCTGGAACACGACGGCGCGGTCCGGACCAGGCTTGGTCACCACCCGGCCATCCACCAGGATGCGGCCCGCGCTCGCGGGAATGAGGCCGTCCACAACCGACAGGAATGTGGTCTTGCCGCAGCCGGACGGCCCCACGATCGAGACGAACTCACCATCCATGACCTTCAGGTCTATGCCAGCGAGGGCTCGCAGCTGGCTATTGCTGCGCGGCTGGAGGTAGTCCAGGCGAACGTCCTGCGCCTCGAGCTTGGCAATCATGCTGCGGCTGTCTTCAGGCGGGCGTGCGCCAGATCTCGACCCGGCGCTCAATCCGCTGCACGACCTCGACCAATATCACGCCCGCGGCGACAATGGTGAGCACTCCGACGAAGACCCTATCGGTCTGGAAGCGCGCGCCAGCCTGGTTGATCATGGCGCCGAGCCCCGCGGCCGAGCCGTAGATTTCACCGACGACCACGCCGATCATCCCGCGGCCGATCGCAAGCCGCAGTCCCGCCAGCAGAAAGGGAACCGAGCTCGGCAGGATGATGGTTCGAAACAGCTGCCACTCGCTGGCGCCGAAGCTTCCGGCGACCTTGATCAAGCGCGGGTCGGTGGTGCGAACGGCGGCATGCGCGTTGATCGCGAGCGGCAGCACCGCGAGCAGGAAAATGATCAAGACTCGCTCGCTCAGTCCGGTGCCGACCCAAATGATGATCAGCGGCAGGAACGCAACCTGCGGTGTGGCGTTAAGCGCCGCGAGAAACGGCTGGACTGCGTAGGACAAGCGGCGGTACCAGCCGCCGGCGAGCCCGAGCGGAATGCCGATTGCGACCGCCAGAACGAGCCCGAGAAGGTAGCCTGCACTGCTCCAGGCGAGGTCGCGCCAGATCTCCCCGGTGACGAAGAACATGCGAAAGGCTGCCGCTGCGATCAGCGTGGGCGAGGAGATGAAAATCGGCTTGAGCCTCAATCGCTGCGCCGAATCCCCCAGCAGCGGGCGCAAAGCGTCCGCCCACCAGCCGCGTTCGAGACCTTCCCAGGCGATCAAGAGCAGCAGCACCATGAGCGTGCCGAGAATGACGCGCTCATGCGCAAGATAGGCGCGCACGGCGGCCGGCATTTGCGTCCTGCTAGCCGGGCGGAGCGCTCCGGTCGAACTCATGCCGCTGCGCTCGTCATCCGCTGTGCCCGTCATGATCGCTTCACCGCGGGGACGGCCGCCATCGCTCGAACCGTTGCTCAAAGACATCGAGCAGCGCCACCACGATCAGCCCCGCGGCCATGAACAGGAGCGCGCCCACGAACACGACGTCGGTCTGAAACGTGTTGCCGGCGTCCGCGATCAGATGGCCAAGGCCCGCCGTCGACGCATAAAGCTCGCCGACGACGACCCCAAGCAGCGCGCGGCCGGCGCCGTATTTCGCGCCGGTGAAGATGAAGGGCACGACACCGGGCAGAATGATGCTGGAAAAAATCTTGAATCTCGAGGCGGAGAAACTACGCGCCACGCGGATGAAGCGTGCTTCACTCGCTTTCACGCCGGATTGGGCGTTGATGAGGATCGGGATCACGGCGCCGAGAAATACAACCACGACCTTCGACCAGATCCCAATGCCGCACCAGATGATGATGAGCGGCAATAGCGTCACGCGGGGCACCGCGTTGAGCGTGTCGACGAACGGGCCGATCAAGTACTGCAGGCGCTTCGACAAGCCGAGCGCCAGCCCGAGCGGGATCGCGACCGCCAGCGCCGCGCCATAGCCGAGCATGAATTCGGTTGCGCTGACCTGAAGGTCGGTCCAGAAGTCGCGACGCTGGCTCAATTGCCAGGCCGCCCGTGCCACCCCTGTGGGCGAGGAGATGAACAACGGATCGACGAGGCCGCTCGCCCCGATCGCTTCCCAAACAAGCAGCAGGATGACCAAGGCGCCGCCGGCGATCGCCCCCCGTTCGCGTTCGAGGTAGAACCGCGCAGCTCTGCTTGGACAGTTCGAGATGTACAGGAATGGTCATGAACAATGTGATGCCGTCAAGGTCGCCTGCGGTGGTCTGCTTTTGCTTGACCT
>VAZQ01000207.1:4921-8315 GCA_005883115.1 Alphaproteobacteria bacterium
CAACGCACATGAACGAGCGCTTCGACTTGGCCGGCCGCACTGTCATCATCACCGGCGGCGGCAAAGGCATCGGCAAGGTATATACGCAGGAATTTGCGAAGGCGGGGGCCCGCGTCGTCGCGGCGGATGTCGATGGTGCCGCCGCTAAAGGCGTCGCCGAGGCGCTCGCTGCGGAAGGGTTCGCCACGCTGGGTCTTGCAACTGACATCGCCAGCGAAGAATCCACCAAGGCCATGGCGCAGGCCGCGCTCGACCGTTTTGGCGCGGTCGACGTCCTCGTCAATAATGCCTCGCTCATGAGCGTGCTGCCGCGGCGTTCGTGGCTCGAAATCCCGGTCGAGGAATGGGATCGTGTCATGGCGGTCAATCTGCGTGGCATGTTCCTATCCTGTCGCGCGGTGTTCCCGGCAATGAAGGCGCAGCAGCGCGGCAAAATCGTCAACATCTCCTCGTCGCGCGTGTGGGAGGGAACGCCCAACCGGCTGCACTACACCACTTCGAAAGCCGGGGTCATCGGATTTACCCGCGCCTTGGCACGCGAAGTCGGAGAGTTCGGCATCACCGTGAACGCCGTCACGCCGGGCATGACCCAGAGCGAGACGCAGGTCGCCTCCTCATCGGGCAACTATCTCGCCACGCGCATCGCCGGTCGCGCACTCGAGCGCGTGCAGGTGCCCGCGGATCTCGTGGGCACCGTCATGTTTCTGTCGTCAACCGCCAGCGATTTCATAACCGGTCAGACCATCAACGTCGACGGCGGCAAGGCGATGCATTAAGGCACATCCTTCCAGACGCTGTTCGCCCGGCCTACTCCCGCACAAGCGGAAATCCAGACCCGCATGTTCGCGCTGGTGATGTTGGATCTCTCTTCGCGGGGACGAGCGGATGGCGAACCTATCGTCCCGCGGCGCCGGTCGCCTAGGGCGCGTACTCATAAATCCGGCTCTGCAAGCGCGGCTCGCTGAATGTCCCCTTCGCTGCGAAAGCCGCTCAATTGCTGCGTCGCCGCGAGGCGGGAAAGTGCCAATAAGCGGCATATGCACCGCAGCAAAAAGCTCCCCTTATTCGACCACCTCGTCGGCAATGGAAAGCAGGTCCGGCGACACCTCGATGCCGAGCGCTCGTGCCGTTTGCAGGTTGATGACGAACTCGAACTTGGTCGACTGCACCACCGGCAGTTCGGCGGGCTTCGCGCCCTTGAGGATCCTGCCGATATAGATGCCAACTTGATGAAACATTTCCGCGACGTTGGTTCCATAGCTCATTAAGCCGCCAGCCGCGACAAAACTGCGGCTCCAATAAGCCACCGGAATCTTATTGACCGCCGCCAAGGTGGCGAATTGCCCGGGGCGGCTGGCAAAGAATCCGTCTGGCGCGACGAAGAGAGCGTCAGGGTGCTCGCGCGTGAGGGCGATGAAGGCTGCATCGATCTCGCCGATCGTCGTGGCATTGAGGATCATCTGAACTTGCAGCCCCATAGTGGGGGCGGATTCCCGCATGTCCCGTATCGTGGTCTCGGCGGGCGTAGCGTTGGCCGGATTGACGAGCACGGCAATACGAACGGCCTTGGGTACCAGGTCATGCAGCAACCGCAGCCGCTTGGCCGTGACGTTCGCGACGAAAAAATTGACGCCGGTCGCATTCCCGCCGGGCCGGGCGAGGCTAGCGACAAGACCAAGCTGGACCGGGTCTTCGCCGACACCGAAGACGATCGGGATCGTCGCTGTTGCCGCTTTGGCCGCAAGGGTGGCGACGTTGCTGCCGGGGGAGGCGATCACGGCCACGCGACGCCGCACTAGGTCGGCCATCAGTGCGGGCAGGCGCTCGTAATGGCCCTCCAGCCAGTTGTACTCGACCGTTACGTTCTGGCCTTCGATGTAACCGGTGTCGTTGAGGCCTTTACGGAATGCGGTCGCCTCACGCGCGAAGGTATCGAGTGCCCCGCCGTGGATAAGCCCAACCACCGGCATCGCTGGCTGCTGCGCGTGGCCAGCCAGCGGCCAAGCGAGAATCATGCCGCCGAGTGCTACATTGAACTCGCGCCGCCTCACGAGCTTTCCCTCACGCCAAGCACCGCACCATCTTATACCACGTCGGCTAAATGACAGCTGCGTTCTGCATCACAGCAAATTTCACCGTCGATGTCCCATTCTCGTCATTCGCGCCGTCCCGGCGTGTCCGGTTCGCCCCAAGAGCGGACATTCGGCCGTTGCCCGCGTTTATGGGTACACGCCCTACTCTTTCGCGACGTATTTGCGCTCCAGCGCATCGAACTGGTCCTTCTGCACCAAGCGCTGCCGCTCGGAGAAGTCCATAACCAAGTTCAGCGCCTCGCCCATATGCCCGCGGCGACGAAGCTCGCCCAAGGCCGCCTGCATGCCCTTGAGCGCCGATTGCAGCGCGACATTGGCGTAGATCACGCCGGCATAGCCCCATTCCTTCAGCTTGGCGTTGGGCAATTCAGGCGTGCGGCCGCCGATGACGATGTTGATGAGTTGCGGCCATGGCAAGCGGCGAGGGATATCGGCGATCTGCTCCAAGGAGGTCGGCGCTTCGACGAAGGTGACGTCGGCGCCGGCCTCGCGATAGGCAGCAGCGCGCTCGATGGCCGCGAAGTAACCTTCCGGTTCAATCGCGTCCGTGCGCGCGATGATCAGGAGGTCACGGTCGCGGCGCGTGTCAACCGCCGCCTTGATCTTCGCCACCATCTCGGTGCCCGGGATCACCGCTTTGCCGGCGAAATGGCCGCAGCGCTTGGGAAAGACCTGGTCCTCGATCTGCAATGCATCGGCGCCCGCGCGCTCGAGCAGTTGCACCGTGCGCGCCACGTTCACGGCATTGCCGAAGCCGGTGTCCGCATCCACTACGAGCGGCCCCGCAAAGGCTTCGCGAATCGCCGCCACGTGCGCTGCAAGCTCGCTCACCGTCACCAGGCCGACGTCGGGGATGCCGAGAAACGTATTGGCGATGCCGGCGCCAGTGACGTAGGCGGCCGCAAAGCCCTGATCGGCGACGACGCGCGCCGCGAGCGCATTGGCGACACCGGGCAGCAGCAATGCCGCGCCTGGGACAAGCATGTTGCGCAATTCATGGCGCGGCACGTGGCTCACCATTGCTCGGCCCCTTGCAGGTTTTTTGAGCGCTGACCCTCTATACCACGATGGTTTTGCCTTGGCGGGAAGAGCAGACCCAGACAAGAAACATGCTAACGTATGTGGTTTCGGCCAAGCGGCCGGTGATACGGCGACAGGAGCCTTGGAATGAAGCTTGCGAGCTACATTGCCGATGGCAAAGCGTGCTTCGGCGTGGTGACCGGCGAGGGCGTCGTCACCTTGAACCAGCGCCTTGGCGCCGCGAGCTTGCGCGACGCGCTCGCAGCCGGCGCGCTTGCTGA
>VAZQ01000208.1 GCA_005883115.1 Alphaproteobacteria bacterium
TGGCGGCGCGGTGCCGGGTGATCGTATCGTCGGCATTCTCACTCCGGGGGAGGCTGTCACCATATACCCAATCCAATCGCCGGCCTTGAGGGATTTCGAGGACGTGCCCGAGCGTTGGCTGGATCTCCGTTGGGACGTGGAGGAGCGCACACCGCAGCGCTTCCCGGCGCGGATCGTGCTTCAGACGGTCAACGAGCCAGGATCGCTCGCGCAAGTCGCCCAAATCATAGCCGAGCACGACGGCAATATCGACAATATCAGTATGGAGCGCTCCTCGCCCGACTTCACGTCGGTGACGATCGATCTCGAAGTCTTTGATATCAAGCACGTGGTGGCGCACGCCGAGCGGGTGCATGCTTGAAGTGCATGGCCAGGATAGTTCCCGGGCGGCGCGACCTGACGGCAACAAAGAATGGCGGCTCCCCACCTTCGCCTCGGCGTCAACGTCGATCACGTCGCTACCATCCGTAACGCCCGCGGCGGACGCCACCCGGATCCGGTACAGGCGGCGCAGATCGCCATCGGTGCCGGCGCCGACGGCATTACCGCGCATTTGCGTGAAGACCGGCGCCACATCCGCGACGATGACATTGCCCGCCTCAAAGCGGAGATCGCAAAACCGCTGAATTTGGAAATGGCGGCGACCGACGAAATGGTTCGGATCGCGGTTGACACCCGTCCGCACGCCGCCTGTCTGGTACCTGAACGTCGCGAAGAACGCACGACCGAGGGCGGCCTCGATGTAGCCGGCCAGCAGGACACAGTCGCTTCCGTCGTAACGAGATTGCGGGGCGCCGGCATCTGCGTCTCATTATTCATCGCCGCCGAGCCACGGCAAATTCAGGCAGCGGTTGCCATCGGGGCGCCGGTGATCGAGATTCATACCGGCGCGTGGTGCGACGCCGTTGCCGAGAACCGGATATCGGCGGCCCAGGCCGAATGGCAGCGCATCCGCCACGGTGCGCAGTTGGCTCGACGCCTCGGTCTCGAGGTTCATGCCGGCCATGGCCTGAACTTTACCACGGCCGAGGCGATCGCGGCGTTGCCCGAGGTCGTCGAACTCAACATCGGTCATTTTCTGATCGGGGAGGCGGTCTCTTGCGGCCTCGCCGAGGCTGTGAGAGGCATGCGCGTAGCGATCGACCGGGGGCGCGCATGATCCTCGGCGTGGGCTCGGATCTGATTGATGTGCGCCGGATCGAGCGAACGATCGAGCGGCACGGCGAGCGATTCCTGGCTCGTATCTTCACCGCCGCCGAGCGGGCGAAAGCAGTAGGCCGCGCCAGAAGCGGGGAGACTTATGCAAAGCGCTTCGCTGCCAAGGAAGCCTGCGCGAAGGCGCTCGGTACCGGTCTGCGCGCGGGCGTATTTTGGCGGGACATGGGCGTGGTCAATCTCAAGTCGGGTCGCCCCACCATGAAACTCACCGGCGGGGCGCTCGCACGGCTCAAAGCCATTACGCCGGCGGACTGTGAGGCGCGCATAGACGTGACCCTCACGGATGAAGGTCCAATAGCGCAAGCACTGGTGGTAATCTCGGCGGTGCCGCGCACGCCCTCCCTGTAGCCTCCCTTCTTTGCGACAAAACCCGGCGAACGCGACATTTTGCACAGCGTCCGGATTGGTCCCACGACGGCTGCGACGATTGCCAGTCCAGGTTGCCAACCCCATATTTGCCAACGTTTGCGCCTTTGATTGCGAGCCGCTACAAGGGCGCGGCGGAGGCAAGTCGCGACGTTGGGGGGTGCGACGCGGCGTCCGAAGGACTAACGCGCTGAAAATAAGGTCATTTTCTTATAGCAGTGGACGGGGTCGCCCGACTCGGGCGGCGCCGCGGGGCGCGCGCCACCAACAAGGATGCAGAGGCAAATGAGCGTGACAGCAGGAGCAAAGAGAAAAGAGGGCGGTATTGCCGAGACTGGCCGCGTGATCTTCCACGCCCTCATCATTGCGCTCGTAATTCGCACGTTCCTATTCCAGCCCTTCAATATCCCATCGGGCTCGATGAAGGCGACGCTGCTGGTGGGCGACTATCTATTCGTATCGAAATATTCGTATGGCTATAGCCACTACTCGCTGCCGTTCTCGCCTCCGCTGTTTCCCGGCCGCATTTGGGCATCGCAGCCCAACCGCGGCGACGTGGTCGTGTTCCGGCTGCCTAAGGACGATTCAACGGACTATATCAAACGCGTGATCGGCTTGCCCGGCGACCGCATCCAGATGATCGACGGCGTGCTCCATATCAATGGGGAGCCCGTCAAGCGCGAGCGCGTCGATGATTTCATGGAGACTGAGGAAGGCATGCGCGCGACACGCGTGAAGCGCTGGCGCGAAACGTTACCGAATGGGGTGAGCTACACGACGCTCGATCTCGTAGACAACGGCTTCTATGACAATACCCCGGTGTATCAGATTCCCGCCGGTCATTATTTCATGATGGGCGACAATCGTGACAATTCTACCGATAGCCGCGTGCTCAGTCAGGTCGGCT
The DNA here is from genome assembly GCA_005883115.1 of Alphaproteobacteria bacterium. Lineage (GTDB taxonomy): Bacteria > Pseudomonadota > Alphaproteobacteria > Rhizobiales > Xanthobacteraceae > VAZQ01. The sequence continues at coordinate 2,492 of VAZQ01000208.1, forward strand.
ACGTGCCGTTCGAGAACATCGTCGGCCGCGCCCAGATCATCTTTTTCTCGGTCCGCGAAGGCGAGCACGCCTGGATGGTGTGGCGCTGGCCGTGGGCCGTTCGCTGGAACCGGCTTTTCACGATCGTAAGATGAGCCGCGGGCGAGCAGAGAAATCAGCTCCCATCGAAGCGCCCAGCGCAGCCACCGCCGGTGAACCGTCTCGTCCAGCCGCTGCCAATCCCAGTCCAAAGCCCAGCGCGAAGGAGCGTCGCCGTCGCCGCGATCTGGCGGCGTTCGAGGAGCACATCGGTTACCATTTCGATGATCCCGCGCTGCTCGAGCAGGCGCTCACGCATATCTCCGCGCTGAGCGGCGCGCGTAACCGCGCTTCGTCCTATCAGCGGCTCGAGTTTCTTGGCGATCACGTGCTCGGCCTCATCATTTCCGATATGCTGTTCCGCACTTTCGCAAAAGCGGACGAAGGGGAAATGTCGCGTCGTCTCGCCGACCTCGTGCGCAGGGAGGCCTGCGCAGATGTCGGCCGGGCGATAAATCTAGGCGCGGTGATCAGACTCGGTGCATCGGAAGTCCATGCCGGCGGCCGGGGCCGCCCTGCAATCCTGGCCGACGTTTGCGAGGCGCTGATCGGCGCAGTGTTCGTCGACGGCGGGTATCCAGCCGCTGCCGCGCTCGTCGAGCGGCTATGGAGCGAACGCATGCGCACGCCGTCGCGGCCGCTGCGGGATTCGAAGACCGTGTTGCAAGAATGGGCGCAGGCGCGCGGAATGCCGACGCCGGCCTATCGTGAGGTCGAGCGCAAAGGTCCGCACCACAATCCGGAATTCCGCGTCGCGGTGGAGCTTCCGCAACTGGGGCCGGCCGAGGGAATCGGCCGGTCCAAGCGTGCCGCGGAGCAAGCCGCCGCCACCACTATGCTCTCCCGCGCGGGTGTCAAAACCGATCGCCTCTGACACGAAAGGCTCTCGCCCCGCCGCTGCTTCGCCGGAGCGGGAGGGCGGCAAGGGCATTTCTGCGCCGGGGGCGACCGCACAGATACGCTGCGGATTCATCGCGCTGATCGGCGCACCCAACGTCGGCAAATCGACCCTGATCAATGCGCTGGTCGGAACCAAGGTCGCCATTGTCTCCCATAAAGCGCAGACAACGCGCGCCTCGTTGCGTGGGATCGCGATCGTCGACGGTTCGCAGCTCGTCTTCATCGATACGCCGGGAATTTTTCCACCCAAGCGCCGGCTCGATCGGGCAATGGTGACGAGCGCCTGGTCGGGGATGGATGATGCCGACATCGCGGCCGTCCTGATCGACGCCAAACGCGGCCTCGACGAAGAGGCAAATGCGATCCTCGACCGCCTGGTTACAGTTGGCCGGACCGAGATCCTGCTCATCAACAAGGTAGATCTCGTGGAGAAGCCCGCGCTGCTTGAGATTGCCCGGGCGGCCAATGCACGCGCACGGTTCGCGAAGACGTTCATGATCTCGGCGTTGACCGGTGACGGTGTTGCCGATGTCAAACGCTGGTTGGCTGAGCATGTGCCTGAGGGCCCGTGGCATTATGCTGCCGACCAGATCACCGATGCGCCGCTGCGCCAACTGGCAGCGGAGATCACGCGCGAGAAGCTCTATTTGCGCCTGCATCAGGAGTTGCCATATCAGTCCATGGTCGAGACCGATACATGGAAGGAACTCAAGGACGGCTCGACCCGCATCGAGCAGACGATCTATGTCGAACGCGAAAGCCAGCGTAAGATCGTCCTCGGCAAGGGCGGGCATACGATCAGGGCGATCGGCGCCGATGCACGGCGGGAGATCGCCGACATGATCGAGGGTCCAGTGCATCTGTTTCTGTTCGTGAAGGTGCGCGAGCATTGGAGCGAGGACCCGGAACGCTATCGCGGGATGGGGCTTGAATTTCCGGATGACTAGCGATGCAGTGGACCGACGAAGGCATCGTGCTCGGCAGTAAGCGTCACGGTGAGGGTAATGCAATCCTCGAGCTGATGACGCGCGCACATGGGCGTCATCTCGGTCTCGTCCGGGGTGGTGCGAACGCGCGGCTGCGTCCCGTGCTGCAGGCAGGCAATTGCGTCAGCTGCATCTGGCGAGCACGGCTCGACGAGCATCTCGGTCACTACATGGTCGAGGCGCTCGATGCGCGCGCGGCTTCATTTCTGCCCATCCCGCACGCGCTTTACGGCATGACGTATCTCGCCGCGCTCTGTCGGCTCTTGCCCGAGCGCGACTCGCATCCGCAGGTCCATGCGGCACTCGTGCACCTGCTCGACGGGCTCATCGATCCACGCCGTGCCGCGCCCGACATGGTGCGCTTCGAGTTGAGGCTTCTGGCGGAGCTCGGCTTCGGACTCGATCTTTCGGCCTGCGCGGCGAGTGGAGTGGAAACTGATCTCGTCTATGTATCGCCGAAATCGGCACGCGCGGTGTCTCGGCAGGCGGGCGAACCGTGGAAGGACAAGCTGTTGGTTTTGCCGGCATTTCTGCGCGAGTCGTATGGGGATGATCCTTCGCCGCAGGACATCGCCGACGGCTTTGAGCTGACCGGCTTTTTCCTCGCGCGTCACGTGCTCGAACCGCGTGGGGTTAGCCTCGCCAACGCACGCGCAAACTTCATCGCTGCGCTGCGGCGTGAGGCTCCAGCGGCTGGCGTGGCCGAGAGGCAGGGCGAGGCTCCGGCCGCCCTCCGCGGGTATTACCACCAGCGATGATGCCAATGGTGCTGCCACCACCAATGCCGGTAGTGATAACCGCGCCAGTGCACTTGATCGACTATCCGGTTGAGGTTGGGGCCGTTGCCAGGGCCCCGCCCGGACCCGGCGTAGTCGAGCCGGGCGAGATGCGGAGGAGGACGATACCCACCGCCGCGACGAAGATTGCACGCATTTCACTCTCCTTCTTTTCCTTGGAAAGCGCCGACCGAGCGCTTCCATATCTGGCGTCTAGCGACCGCGTGCTGCGATCTTGAGAATCGCCGGCGGCGCCGCGCGTTCGTTCGTCGATCGGCTTCGCCGATCACCCCCTACCGCGACGACAACGCCATTGACCGGAATCTACGCGTCGCAACCAGACCGGCGCGTGGCTAATTCATTCATCGCTTGTT
>VAZQ01000209.1:0-5328 GCA_005883115.1 Alphaproteobacteria bacterium
GAGTCGTTGGCCTGGATGAAGGATGACAGCCGCCATGACTTCATCCTCGGCAAGCGGCGAACGGACGGGAAATGCCGCTGCATTTGCGACAGCCGAGTGGCTGAGCAAGACCTGCTCGACTTCAAAGGACGAGATATTCTCACCACGACGCCGGATGGAGTCCTTGAGGCGATCGACAAACCGAAAATAGCCACCGGATTGGCGGACAACCCGATCACCTGTGTGGAACCAGCGATTGCGCCACGCTTCGACAGTTTTCTCCGGAGCGCGGAAGTAGCCAGTTGCGAACGCTAATGGATCATCCGCCCGCACCACGAGTTCCCCGGCCGTGTCGTCTGCCACCTCACGATCTTGATCATCGACCACGCGGGCCTGAAAGCCTTCGAACACCGGACCCATCAATCCTGGCTTCTGGTGCTCGATGGTTGTACCCAATACAAAATTGGTTTCCGTGGATCCCCAGCCGTCGAGCAAGTGGATCCCTGTGCGGTGCTTGAATTCCTCGTGGAACTGAGCCGGGACACCGGGCGCGAGAGCGATCCGGACCGTATGCGCGGCCTCCTCCGAGGAGCGAGGCCTCGAGAGTAGGATCGGCACCATCGCACCCAGCAGATAACTGACGGTCGCCCGATGCCGTGTGAGCGAAGCAAAGAATCTCGACGCGGAAAATCTCTTCTCAAAACAAACGGACGCGCCGATCAAAAGGGCCTGATAAAAGGTGTTGAGCGCATTGGTATGAAACAAGGGCAGGCTCGAGCAGAGGACATCGTCAGCACGCAATTGCAACAGTGATGCCGTGTTGACGGCCCACCAGAAATATTGTGCCTGGGGGCAGCAGACGCCCTTCGAGGGCCCGGTGGTGCCAGAGGTATAGAGGATCAGCGCTAGATCACCGGGTCGCACCGGAGCGGCCGCGATGCGCTCGCTGCCCCGCGGCATAGAGATGGAAACAACCTCTCCTATATTGACCTGTGTTGTGCCGTCAATCAGCCAAATGGCTTCGACGGCAAGGTCAGGCGGATAGAGTAATGCCAAATTTTCGGCGTAGGCCGCTTCCATCACCAAAAGCCGCGCAGCGCAATTCGATAAGATGTGCTGAAGCTGCGGTCCGCGCGACGCGACGTTGATCGGAACTGCAATGGCGCCGAGCCAAGCGCAGCCGAGCACAAGTTCCAAAAATTCGATCCGGTTCGAGCAGATGATGGCGACGCGATCGCCTGGCTGGATGCCGGCGGAGCGGAGCGTGCCGGCACAACGGGAGACCGCCTCGTGCGTCTCGGCATAGGTCCATGTCGTGTCCGCCGCCGTGACGAGGGGCTTTTGCGTAAACCGTTCGGCTTGGCGGGTCAGCATCGCCGGCAGCGTGCGATCGGCAGGCGCGAACAACTGCGACCACTGCGCTCGCAACTGCGATCCCGGGATCATGGCAGTCAGTCAGTTCACCTTGCCGCCTAAGTAGCTAGCGACGACGCGCGGGTCGTGGATGAGACTTACGGCCGGGCCGGCGTGAACGATGCAGCCGGTTTCCAGAACATAACCGTAGTCAGCAGTCTCGAGCGCCGCGCGGGCATTCTGCTCGACGAGCAGGATCGAGACGCCAAGCTCGCGCAATCCCATGACGATGCGGAAGATCTCTCGGACGATCAGCGGAGCAAGACCGAGACTCGGTTCGTCGAGAAGAAGCAATCGCGGTTTGGCCATCAGCGCGCGTCCAAGCGCCAGCATTTGGCGTTCTCCGCCGGACAACGTGCCGGCCAGTTGGCTGCGACGCTCGGACAGGCGCGGGAAGCGCCCGTAGACCTCCTGCAAACCCCGTTGCACGGCTTCGCGGTCCCCCCAGCGCGTATAGGCGCCCAACACGAGATTATCCGCTACGGTCATCTCGGTGAAAAGTTCGCGGCGTTCCGGCACCAGGCAGATTCCCCGACGTACGCGCTCTTCGGTGCTCAGAAGGCGAAGATCTTGCCCTTCATAGCAACTCTCGCCTTTGGACGGCAAAAGTCCCATCAGCGCCGCGAGCAACGTCGTTTTTCCGGCGCCGTTTGGGCCGATCACGGTAACGATGTGACCGGATTGCATGTCGAGCGAAACGCCGCTCACGGCTTCGACCTTGCCGTAGCTGACATGCAGATCGGTGACCGACAGGAGGATCGTCATGCAACACCGCCAAGATAGGCTTCTTGCACGCGTGGCTCGGCGCGGATAGCGGCGGGAACGCCTTCCGCGAGCTTCGAACCGAAATCCATCACTACAATTCGATCGACGAGGTTCATGACAAATTCCATGTCGTGCTCGACCAGAACGATCGTCATGCCCTCGTTGCGCAAGGTGCGTAGCAGCCGAGACAGAATTTGTTTCTCGAGGCTGCGCAGGCCGGCTGCCGGCTCGTCGAGAATAACCAACACGGGGTCGGCGGCGAGCGCCCGCGCGACCTCCAGAAGACGCTGTTGACCGAGCGGTAGACTGCCGGCGAGCTCGCCTGCCTTTTCAGCGAGGCCGACGCGCTTCAATTGCTGCAAAGCCTCGCATTGCGCCGATTTTTCTTCCTCGCGATCGAGACGGATCGCGCCGGCGAGAAATCCAGATCGCGTGCGCGAATATGTTCCCAGCAGCGTATTGTCGAGCAACGTCATATTCGGACGCAGTTTCACGTGCTGAAACGTGCGTGCAACGCCCTTGCCAGCGATATCACGCGGCGCCAGTTTCGTAACTTCGTCATCCAAGAACATGATCCGCCCGGCATTCGGCTTCGCAGTTCCGGTGATGAGATTGAGAAGCGTGCTTTTGCCGGCTCCGTTCGGGCCGATGAGGCCTAAAACCTCGCCCCCCTTCACCTCGAAGCTCACGTCGTTTACGGCGGCCAGTGCACCGAAGCGTTTGGTCGCACCTTGAATTGTCAGCACCGCTTGACCTGACACAACGGGGCGCCCGCGGCGGGCAAGCGGCGGCACCTGCCCTGGCACGACCAAACGCGGACGCGGCAGATAGCGGGCGATCATGGGAACGATGCCCGCGCGTGCCTTTTGCAAGATGACGACGAAAAGGACGCCGAACGCGACGACTTCGAGCTGCGCGCTATAGCGCGTGAATAGGGGAAGAACATCCTGCAAGGCGTTCTTGAGCAGCGTGATAGCGGCTGCGCCCACCACCGCGCCCGCGATGTGGCCGGCACCACCGACCAGCGCCATCAGCAGGAGCTCGATGCTCGGACGGATATCGAAGGGCGCCGGGCTCACGTAGCGTTGCATATGCGCATAAAGCCAGCCGGATAGGCCTGCGAGCATTCCGGCGAGAACAAAGACGGCAAGTCGCATCCGGAAGAAATCGATCGCGAGGCTTTCGACCATGGCAATGCCGCCGCGCAGGCCGCGGATCGCACGGCCCTTGCGCGAGTCGAGCAGGTTCCTGCACAGAAGCATGACAAAGCCGAGCAGTCCCCAAATGAAGCAGTACATCGCGGTATTGCCGCCGAGCGAGAGCGGCCCGATGGTGATTGCTGGAATTCCGGATAATCCGCTATAGCGCCCAATCGCATCGATGTTTCCGAACAGGAAAAAGATGGCCACGCCCCAGGCGATCGTGCTCAGCGGCAGGAAGTGACCCCCAAGCCGCAGCGTTGCGGCACCGAGAATTGTCGCGACGAGGCCGGTAAGGAGGAGGGCGAGCAGCAGCCCGATCCAGGGTGAGCCGCCGTGCACCGCCGTGTACCACGCGGTGGCGTAGGCGCCGATGCCGACGAAGGCAGCCTGACCGAATGACGTGAGCCCACCCACGCCAGTGAGCAAAACGAGACCGAGTACGGCAAAGGCATAGATGCCGATGTAATTCATCAGCGTGATTGTGAAGCTTCCAAAAATCGCGGGCGCGACCACGATGAAGGCGATAGCGAGGCCCAGTGGGAGGCGCGACTTCCAGCCCATCACGCCGTTCCCTCGCGCTCTTCCTCCTCAATCTCTTCCTCGATTGCGGCCGCCGATGTGAAGGATTGCCCGATCAGGATAGGAATGAGCGTGCTGAAAACGAAGACTTCCTTGAGCGCGCTGTCCCAGAATGCCGCATAGCTCTCCAACAGTCCGACGAAGATCGCGCCCGCGGCGGCGGCCGGATAGCTGATCAAGCCGCCGATGATGGCGCCGATGAAGGCCTTAAGGCCGATCAGAAAGCCGGAATCATAGTAAAGCGTCGTCACTGGCCCGATAAGAATGCCGCAGATTCCCGCGAGCACCGACGCCAGGAGAAAGGCTATCGCGCCCGTGGTTGACGGAAGGATGCCGACGAGCCGAGCCCCGACGCGATTGACGGCCGTTGCACGTAGCGCCTTGCCGGTGAGCGTACGCTCGAAGAATAGGAAGAGCAGAAAGCTGAAGATCACGGAGCTGGCGAGGATCAGAATGCTCTGGCCGGAAATGGTGACCGGCCCAAGCTCGAAGAGGGCGCGTGTGATCGGCTCGCTGCGAAAGCCTTCCGGCCCGAAGTACAACAGCGCGAGACCGGACATAGCGAAGTGAACCGCCACGGCGATGATGAGCAGGACGAGGACCGATGCGTCGGCGAGTGGGCTAAACGCGATGCGATGGAGCAGGGGCGAGATCGGCATGACAATAGCGAGTGTCAGCGCGATGCCGACCCACATCGGAAGGTCGCGCCCGGCGACCAACCAAACCAGAGCCGCCGGGACGGTAGGGAGCACCGCGTAAAGCAACAGCGCCTTCGGCAAGCCTCGTATCTGTCCGCGGCGCACCAGCCCATAGGCTTCCATCACGGTCGCAAGCGTGGCGAGCGTAAGCACCAGCCACACCGTGCCCGGCATTTGCCGCAGTTGAAGCGCCGCGACGGTGAGTGCCGAATAGCCGACGACGTCGCCGAACGGTACAAAGATGACGCGCGTCACCAAAAAGATGAGAACGATACCGAGAGCGACGAGCACGTAGATCGCCCCGGTGGAGATCCCATCCTGAGCCAGAAGGAGGGCGATCTCCGGCGTCATTATGAAGGCACAAACAGTTCGAGGGCAGCTACGTCCGTTCGCGGGCCGCCGGCTCGCCTTCGATTACGTGTCGCTCGCAGGTACATTTGGATTGCCTCAGCGATCAGTATGATCGCTCAAGGCAGCAGCATCCATTTTCCTTGTTGCAGCTGAACCAGCACGCGAGCCCGGTCGTCGACTCCGAAGGAGCTGCCGGGCTTGAAGTTGTAGACGCCGTGCGTGCCGACGATTTCCTTGACTGCTAGCATCGCGTCGCGAAATGCCTCCCGGAATTGCGGCGTGCCTGGTTGTGCCTTCGCCAACGCGCGCTTGGCCGCATCGAGGAATACCAGCCAGGCGTC
>VAZQ01000209.1:5447-5833 GCA_005883115.1 Alphaproteobacteria bacterium
CGATCACGGGACCTGTCGGAGCGATCACGCCTTCGACGGCGCGCCCGCCGACGCGGACGAAATCCGGATTGATCAAGGCGTGCGTACCGTAGAGCCCGCCCTTGTAGCCGCGGTCCGCCAGAGCAAGGTAGGGCAGCGCGCCCGGCGTGCCCGACCCGCCGGTGATGACGGCGTCGGGTCGAGCCGCGACGATCTTGAGCGTTTGGCCAGCGACGGAAGTATCCGCGCGAGCGTAGCGTTCGTTCGTGACGACCTCGATCGAGGTACCACTGACGTTCTTCATCAGTGCATCGTAGACAAGATCGCCCCAGGAGTCGCTGAACCCGATGTAGGCGGCCTTCTTGACATTATCCTTTTTCATGCGCTCGACTACCGCGGCGACCATC
>VAZQ01000005.1 GCA_005883115.1 Alphaproteobacteria bacterium
CGGCGCCGCGGGTATGGGGGGCGTGAACGCGTTCAGCCTCGCTTCAGCGGAATCAAGACTGGTTGCCGCGCCTAATTCAACCGTGCAGGTCGCCTCCGCGGGGCCAGCGAGCACAGGCGGAGTGGGCGGATTCTTCAGCAAGTTTTTTGGGTCCAAGAGCGAGGATCAGGGCACGGCTGCGACTGCCAGCCAAACCTCTGAGACTTCCCCATCAAAGTCGAAGCGCGCCGCGGCTGCGAAGCCTGGGCAAAGCGCGGCCGCAGCACCACGGCCGAAGCTCGAGCAACCGGCAGAAGCCAAGACTTCCAGTACGGCCAAAGCTTCCGCGTCGAAAGAAGAAACCAACGGCGAGCCGCAGCGAAATACGGCCAGCACCACGGGCGCGCTCAACGGGGCCGCGCCGACGGTGCCTTCTGGCGGTTTCGAGGGCCGCTTCGGCGCCTGGAATTAGAAAGAACACAATGCGGATGTTTTTCGAGTAGGTCCGGTCCTCGGTCCGTCGTGTTGTGCTGCTCAGCCGAATCGCCCGTGACAGTGCTTATATTTCTTGCCAGAGCCGCAGGGACAACTCTCGTTGCGGCCGACCTTGCCCCAGCTTGAAGGATCCTTCGGATTGCGCTCAGCCGCCGCCGCTGCGCCGGCAGTGATCCCGTGGCGAGCGAGCGTCTCCGCGCCCGCCCGCGCGAGCGCGAGCTCGTCCTCACCGCTCGAAGGATCGATCTTGTGCGCCTCCATATAGGGTAGGTTCGCTGGCTCCTCCGGCGGCGGTGCCGCCCGAATCTCGACTCGCATGAGCTGCGACGTCACCGCCTCGCGCAGATTGGTGCTCATCGTCTCGAACAGGTTGAAAGCCTCCGCCTTGTACTCATTGAGCGGATCGCGCTGTCCGTAGCCGCGCAGGCCGATGACTTGGCGCAGATGTTCGAGGGTGACTAGGTGCTCGCGCCAGAGGTGGTCAAGGGTCTGCAGCAGGATCGATTTCTCGACGTAGCGCATGACGTCGGCGCCCCATTGCGCGACCTTCGCCGCCATGTGCTCATCCGCACGCCGCTCGATGCGAGAGAGAAGTTCTTCGTCGGCGATGCCCTCCTCCTTCGCCCATTCATCAACCGGCAAATCCAAGTCGAGGATCCGCTTGAGCTCGTCCCGAAGCCCTCTGGTGTCCCACTGCTCGGGATAGGCGTTCTCCGGAACGTGCTTGGAGACCAGGTCCTCTATTGCAGCGTGGCGCATATCGGCAAGGACCTCGTTCACCGCCTCGTCGCGCATCCACTCGATCCGCTGCTCGAAGATCACCTTGCGTTGATCGTTCATCACATTGTCGAACTTGAGCAGATTCTTGCGGATATCGAAGTTGCGCGCTTCCACCTTTTGCTGGGCTTTCTCCAACGCCTTGTTGATCCAGGAATGGACGATCGCCTCGTCCTCCTTAAGCCCCAGCCGTTGCAGCACGGTATCGAGCTTATCGGTGCCAAAAATTCGCATGAGGTCGTCTTCCAACGACAGGAAGAACTTGGAATGTCCAGGGTCACCCTGCCGGCCAGATCGCCCACGCAGCTGGTTGTCGATGCGCCGGCTCTCGTGCCGTTCGGTGCCGAGCACGTAAAGGCCGCCAGCTGCAAGTGCCTTTTCCTTAAGCCGCGCCACCTGGGAACGGATATCCGCCGCCCGCCGCGCGTGCTCGCCATTTTCTTGATCGACGTCCTTCAGTTCCTGGCGAATGCGCATGTCGGCATTGCCGCCCAATTGGATGTCGGTGCCCCGCCCGGCCATATTGGTGGCGATCGTAATCGCGCCCGGCACGCCAGCCTGGGCAATGATGTAGGCCTCCTGCTCGTGGTAACGGGCGTTGAGGATAGCGAACACCTTCGCCTTGGAAGCACCGTCGTCATCCGAGTAGAGCGCCGCAAAGGCATTCGGATCAGAGAAGTCGTGCTGCTCCCATCCGCGCTGACGTAGCATCTCCGCCAATTGCTCCGATTTCTCGATCGAGGTCGTGCCCACCAGCACCGGCTGCCCCCGCGTTTTGCAGTCGTCAATCAATGCAAGGATGGCGCGGTACTTTTCCGCCGCAGTGCGGTAGACTTCGTCGTCCTCATCGATGCGAATCATCGGCATATTGGTCGGCACTTCGATTACTTCCAGATCATAGATGTCGATGAACTCATCGGCCTCGGTCATGGCCGTGCCGGTCATTCCCGCAAGTTTCTCGTACATGCGGAAGTAGTTCTGGAACGTGATCGAAGCGAGCGTCTGATTTTCCGGTTGAACAGGCTGGCGCTCCTTCGCCTCCAACGCCTGGTGCAGTCCCTCGGAATATCGCCGTCCTGGCATCATGCGGCCGGTGAACTCGTCGATAATCATCACCTCGCCATTGCGCACGATGTAGTCCTTGTCGCGATGGAACAGCTTATGTGCCTTCATGGCCTGATTGACGTGGTGAACGGTCGAGACGTTCTCCACGTCGTAGAGCGAGTGCCCCTTGAGCAGACCGTCGTTGCGCAGCATCTGCTCCATCTTCTCCATGCCAACTTCGGTCAGCGTGACCGTGCGCTGCTTCTCGTCAACTTCGTAGTCTGCCTTCTCAAGCTTCGGGATATAGGCATCGATCGTATTGTAGAACTCTGAACGGTCATCCAATGGACCCGAGATGATCAGCGGGGTTCGCGCTTCGTCGACCAGGATCGAGTCAACCTCGTCCACGATGGCGTAAATGTGCCCGCGCTGGACCATGTCCTCGAGCCGATACTTCATGTTGTCGCGCAGATAATCGAAGCCGAGCTCGTTGTTGGTGCCGTAGGTCACATCGCAGTCGTAGGCCTGCTTGCGCTGCTCATCGTCCAGCCCGTGCACAATCACCCCGACCTTGAGCCCAAGAAAGCCGTAGATCTGTCCCATCCATTCGGCGTCGCGCTTGGCCAGGTAATCGTTCACCGTTACGACGTGCACGCCGCGTCCGGCCAGCGCATTAAGATAGACGGGGAGCGTCGCCACCAGCGTCTTGCCTTCGCCGGTTTTCATTTCCGAGATCCGCCCCTCGTGCAGGATCATCCCGCCGATGAGCTGCACGTCGAAGTGCCGTTGCCCGAGCGTGCGTTTGGCCGCCTCGCGGCAGGTGGCAAATGCCTCGACGAGAATGTCGTCGAGACTCACTCCCTCCGCTACCTGCTGCTTGAATGCGTCGGTGCGGGCACGCAACGCCTCGTCAGATAGACTCTCAAGCTGGGGCTCCAAGGCGTTGATTGCCGCCACCCGCGGAAGATAGGACTTGATGCGCCGCTCGTTCGAAGAACCGAACAGCTTGCGGGCAATGACGCCGATCATGCAATGAGTCCTTCCCGTCCTCTCAGGTGTTGATGCCACACCTTACCAAATCCGACGGAGAGGAACGCCACGGCAGAAGACGATTTTTATCGCAACAGCGCCTGCGTGCGAGCATCCATGGCCGTGGAATGCGGAAATGCCGCACTTTTCGATCGTCTTTCATGCAAACGGCGGCGGCTTGCGGTCGGATCGGCCAGGTTTGTGGAGAGATAGGAGGGGGTTACACCCTTGTCAATCGGCCGGCCAGACGCTCACGTTATCGTCACAATCTCGCTTAGCGATTGCCAAGCAGCGCCGTTTTACCTAACTCTCCAGCGCGTCTTTGAATGGCCGCTCGATCCAGGATCACGCCATGACCTCCCCTCACGTGCTAGCCCGTTCCGCGCCGCGCCGGCGGCCAATCGCGTTCGCCACACTCGCGGCATTACTTTTCATCGTGCCGGCCGCCTCAGGTTGCTCTAGAAACTCATCCTCAGAAGCGCCAGCCTCCGCGTCCGACCCGGTCATCGCGCGCGTCAATGGTGTCGACATCACACAAGGCGATCTGGCGCTGGCCGAAGAGGACATGGGTGCCGACATGCCGGCGACGTCGCCGGAAGCCAAGCGCGAAAATCTGATTTCTTATCTCGCCGACATCATCATGGTGACGCAAGCTGCCGACAAGAAAAATCTCGGCGACGATCCTGACTTCAAGCGGCGTCTGGCGTTCCTGCGCAACAAGTTGCTGATGGGATACGAGCTGCAGCGGGAAGCCAAGACTGCGCTCACTGACGAGGCCTTGCACCAGACCTACGATGAAGCGGTGCGATCGATGGCTGGGCAAGAAGAGGTGCGTGCCCGTCACATCCTGGTCGACGACGAAAACGAGGCGAAAAGCGTGCTCGAGCAACTCAAGAGCGGCGCTGATTTTGCAGCGCTGGCCAAGGAAAAATCCAAGGATCCCGGCGCCGCAGAGGGCGGCGATCTGGGCTACTTCACCAAGGATCAGATGGTGCCCGAATTCGCCGATGTGGCTTTCAAGATGTATCCAGGACAGCTCTCGAATCCGGTCAAAACGCAGTTTGGCTGGCACGTGATCAAGGTCGAGGACAGACGCACCAAACAGCCGCCGGAATTCGACAAGGTGAAGGATCAGCTCGAAGCCTATTTGGCGCGCAAGGCGCAAACCGACTTCATCACAAAGCTGCGCCAGAGCGCGAAAGTCGAGCGCCTCGACAAGGCGGCTGAGCAGAAGAACTGACCAGCGCCGCATTCGCTCATATGGCACCCGCCATTTCGCCGCTTGCTCCTGCGCAATTTCCTGACATGCCGCCGGTCGCTGGCGTCAAGCTCGCGACCGCTGCAGCCGGTATCCGCTATGCCGGGCGCACCGACGTGCTGCTGGCGTTGTTTGACCAGGGGACGACTGTCGCTGGCGTTTTTACACGCTCGAAATGCCCGTCGGCTCCGGTCGATTGGTGCCGCGCGCATCTTAAGGCCGGCGCGGCAAGTGCCCTTGTCGTCAATTCGGGCAACGCCAACGCTTTCACCGGCAAGTCCGGACGCCAAGCGACCAGACTCACGGCAAAAATTGCCGCCAGAGCCGCGGGATGCAAACCCTCTCACGTGTTTCTCGCGTCCACCGGAGTGATCGGCGAGCCGCTCGACGCGACTAGATTTGCCACGGTCATGGATCGGCTGATCGCAAGCGCCGCCCCCAGTGCTTGGCACGAGGCTGCAAAGGCCATCATGACCACCGACACGTTTCCGAAAGGCGCCGCGGCCATGGCGCGGATCGGCGCCGCGCCGGTTACCATCTGCGGCATCGCGAAGGGCGCAGGCATGATCGCGCCGGATATGGCCACAATGCTCTCCTTCGTCTTCACCGATGCGCCGATCACGTCGCGCGTGCTCCAAGACTTGCTCAAGCAAGGCGTAGCTGGCAGTTTCAACGCGGTCACAGTCGACGGGGACACCTCGACCTCAGACACCCTGCTAGCATTCGCGACGGGCGCCGCCGCCATGCGCGGGGCGCCGAAGATAGCGAAGACGTCTGATCCGCGGCTGCGGGCATTCCGTAAGGCATTCGACGCCGTGCTCGCCGACTTGGCAGAACAGGTAGCTCGCGACGGCGAAGGCGCGCGCAAGCTGGTCGAGATCATTGTCGAGGGCGCGGTTTCGAAATCGTCGGCGCGGAAAATCGCGCTCTCGATTGCCAATTCCCCGCTGGTCAAGACCGCAATTGCCGGCGAAGATGCGAATTGGGGCCGCGTAGTGATGGCTGTCGGCAAAGCCGGCGAGCGAGCGGACCGCGACCGGCTCTCGATCTGGTTCGGCGGCATCCGCGTCGCTCATCGAGGCGAGCGCGATTCCTCGTATGACGAGGCAGCGGTTTCGGCGGCGATGAAGAAGCCCGAGATTACCCTCAAGGTTGCGCTGGGGCTTGGTAGCGGTCGCGACAGGGTGCTGACCTGCGATCTCACTAAGGAGTATGTCGCTATCAATGGCGATTATCGCTCCTGACGCGGTTGGCGCAGGGAGATCATGAGATGTACTCGCCCATTCATCAAAATGTTGCGACGGGAGAGCGCCTGTCACTTCATCCAGACGCCGGCAATGCTTGTTTCCAGCCTCGGTCTAAAGCCGCGTGAACGTGAACCTCGTCCTCGTCGCGGCCTGTGCCCTCGTGGACACGGACGCACGGGTACTGCTCGCGCAGAGACCGGCCGGCAGGCCAATGGCCGGTTTGTGGGAATTTCCCGGTGGCAAGCTCGATGCGGGTGAACGGCCTGAGGATACTTTGATACGCGAACTCAAAGAGGAACTGGGAATCGCTGTCGAGGAGAACTGCCTCGCACCGCTCGCTTTCGCCAGCCACACCTATCCGGATTTCCATCTGGTGATGCCGCTCTATGTATGCCGACGTTGGCAGGGAACGGTGACGCCCTTGGAAGGCCAGAAATTAGCCTGGGTGCGGCCCAATCGATTGCGCGACTACCCCATGCCGCCTGCCGACGAGCCGCTGATCGCGCATTTGATGACGCTGTTGTGAATCGAAGAATAGCAAAGCAGGGCCATCTTCAACGGGGGCTAATGATCGTCGTCGCGTGGCAGCCGAATTTCCTTAGCCCCGAGTGCATCGGCCAATCGTCGGCGCGCCGAGCCCGGCGCGAGCGGCTTCTGCTGTGTCTCGTGCGGGGCCCAGCCGGACAGCCAGATGATTTCGAACGTCGCCCGGACGCGGCCGTCGCAATCGGCAAAACGCTCGCCATAGATCTGCATCATGCGGGTCAATGTCGCACGCCTGAGCGGCCGCCGGCTACGCTCTAGCAAAGCGTTTGTTGCACCCATGCGGCGCAGATCGTGCATCAAGGAAATTGGCGATGCGTAGCGCGCCGTGAGCCGATCTGTGTCGGCCACCGGCAGAGCAAAACCTGCGCGCTGAAGCAGTGCACCCATCTCGCGTAGATCCGCAAACGGAATGACGCGCGGCGATACGCCCCCCTCGATCTCGGCTTCCGCAGCCGCAAAAGCCTGGCGCAACTCGGTCAGCGTCTCGCCGCCCGCGAGCGCCGCGAGCATCAGGCCATCAGGTTTGAGCGCGCGGCGGATCTGGACCAGAGCGCCGGGCAGATCGTTAACGAACTGGAGTGCGAGCGCTGACACAACGAGATCGAACGAGCCGTCGTGGAACGGTAATGCCTCCTCGTCTGCTGCAACAACGAGACGCGCTTGCGATGCCCCGCCGCTGGCGTGCAAATGCCGGGACGCCGGGGAGCCGGCCGACACATCGGCCGATATAACGGTGCCGACTTTGCCGCTCGATGCGAGCGCGCGGCGCGCTGCATCCGTCGGCGTGCCGAGATCGAGCACATAGTCGAAATGCCGGAGCACCGCCGCCAGCCGATCCGATAAATCTTCCGCCGCGCGGTCGATCAGAAACGTCGACGGACCCAGAACCGCCGCGCGTGCCCGATGTTGACGTTGGCAGGTGCGGTCGAAGATGTTGATACGCGACGAAATCATCGGTCTGCATTAGCACGACGAGAGCGCAGAGACGACGGTGGAATGCTACGCAGCCTGTCCACCGCCGCCGCATTCGTCGCGCCGTTGAGCTTGGCAATTCGAAACGCTAGCGTAATGCCGCCATGCAGAGGGAGGTGACCGAGGGCCCGGCCACGCGCTTGGCGCGGCTGACCGCCGCATTACGCGCAAGCCTCGGGCTTGTCGTCAATGTCGCGCTCCCACAGCTCTGTCCCAGCTGCCGAGAGCCGGTCGATGGCGCGGGCCTGTGCCCGGCCTGCTGGGCCAAGCTGTCGTTTATCGCGCCGCCTTATTGCGAGCGGCTCGGCATCCCGTTCCCCTTCGATGGTGGGCCGGGGCTGTTATCGATGGAAGCGATCGCCGATCCACCCGCGTACAATCGCGCGCGCGCGGCGGTGCGCTACGATGAGATCGCACGCAAGCTCGTCCATGGCTTGAAGTACGGCGACCGCCTCGACCTTGCGCCGACCATGGGGGCTTGGATGGCACGCGCGGGCTGCGAGCTGCTTACCGACGCCCAAGCCCTCGTTCCGGTGCCGCTGCATTGGCGCCGACAATGGGCGCGCCGGTTCAACCAATCGGCGCTGCTGGCCCATATCATCGCCAACGCGAGCGGTCGAATGGTCTCGCATCGGGCTCTGAAGCGGGTCAAGGCGACGCCGCAGCAGGTCGGGCTTGATAAGTCCGAGCGGTCCCAAAACGTGCAGGGCGCCTTTCGTGTGCCAGCGGCTGGCAGAGCCGAAGTGGCCGGACGAAGACTCCTGCTTATCGATGATGTGCTCACCTCTGGCGCGACAGTAGACGCCTGCGCCCGCGCGTTGTTGCGGGCGGGCGCTACCTCCGTCGACGTGCTGGTGTTCGCCCGGGTTGTGGCGGGGGGTCGCGCTCCCATATAAAGCAATCGGTAACATTTCAATTTGCATCATGATCGAGATTTACACCACCCGGTACTGCCCTTACTGCCACGCGGCCAAGCGGCTGTTGTCGCGCAAGGGCCTCGAGTTCATGGGGGTCGACGTCAGCGGCGATGCGAAACGGCGAAGCGACATGGTGGCGCGGGCGAACGGGCGAACGACCGTGCCGCAGATCTTCATCGGCTCGACCCATGTGGGCGGCTATGATGATCTCTCCGCGCTCGACCGAGCGGGCGAGCTAGATTTGCTGCTTGGCCGGGAGGATCCGTTCGCGGGTGGCGGTAAAAGGCCCTCTGCATGACCGCAGGTAAATCGACGTTCACCGCTGGTCTCGTGCAGATGCGCGCGAGCCTGTCGCCGCAGACTAATCTGGATACCGCGATCCAGCTGATCGAACAGGCCAAAAGCGCCGGCGCCGAATACGTTCTCACCCCGGAGATGACCAATATCTTTGAGGTAAGGCGCGAACGGCTGTTCGGGACGATCGCGCCCGAGGAAAGCGATCCTACGCTGGCCGCGTTCCGCGAGCTTGCACGCAAACTGGGCATCTTCCTGCACGTCGGCTCGTTGGCCATCAAGGTGCTGCCGGAGAAGGCGGCGAACCGCTCGTTTCTTATCGACCGCAAGGGTGACATCCTCGCCCGTTATGACAAGATCCACATGTTCGACGTGGAGCTCGGCGACGGCGAGAGCTATCGCGAATCGCGCAACTACCGCCCGGGCGAGATCGGCGTCGCGGCGGATCTGCCCTGGGGTCGGCTCGGACTCACAATCTGCTACGATCTGCGTTTCCCCGCTCTTTATCGGGCGCTTGCCGAGGCGGGATGCTCGTTTCTCGCCATCCCTTCAGCCTTCACCAAGCAAACCGGCGAGGCGCATTGGCATGTGCTTATCCGCGCGCGGGCGATCGAGAACGGAGCCTTCGTGTTCGCGGCGGCGCAGGGCGGCAAGCACGAGAACGGCCGCGAGACATTCGGGCATTCCCTCATCATCGATCCTTGGGGTCGCATTCTGGCCGAAGGCGGCACCGAGCCGGGCGTGCTTCTTGCGGCGATCGATCCAGCGGAAGTCACGGCCGCGCGCGCAAAAATTCCCTCCCTTCAACACGGCCGACGGTTCGAGATCATCGAACCCATGGCCGAGCCGGCTCATCTGCGCGCAGTCCGAGGTCTCTCATGATCCGCTACGCGCTGGCTTGCGATAAAGGACACGTGTTCGAGAGCTGGTTCCAGAACTCGGCAGCCTATGACAAGCAGGTCAAGGGGGCCCAGATCACATGCCCAGTTTGCAACTCTGCGAAGGTGGAAAAGACGATGATGACGCCGGGAGTCGTAGGGGCGAAAAAGCGCGGCGATGCGCCGCGACCGGAGATGCCAGCTTCCCCTGAGCAATCCTCCGACAAGCCGGCCCCGATTTCCCCTGAGCAATCCTCCGGCAAGCCGGCCCCGGTCGCGATGATGTCGCCGCAGGAGCGCGACTTCCGTAAGAAATTGAAAGAGCTGCGCGAACATCTGACAAAGCATGCCGATTATGTCGGCCGCAAATTTCCCGAAGAGGCGCGCAAGATGCACTACGGTGAGACCGAGCACCGCTCGATCTACGGGGAAGCTACTCACGAGCAGGCCAAGGATCTGCACGAGGAGGGGATCGAATTTCACCCGCTGCCGGTGCTGCCTGACGAGCATAATTAGGCCATGGCTTAGCGGGGCGGAATCTGACCGTGCTCGCCTGCCTACCATGACTCCATCCAAGTGGTGCAGCAGTGCGCGGCGCTCGTCCACCGCGATCGCTGCGGCTCGCAGTAATCACTGCGCCCACAGCACAAGCGTTACGCCGATCACAATAAGAACAATGCCGGCGCCTTCCTGCAGGCTCGTCCTCTGCCTGAATGCAAATCGCGAAATCGCTTGCGCGAATAACACCTCGACCAGCGCCAGCGTGCGCACGCTCGCGGCAGTGGCAAGCGCGAACGCGAGAAACCAGAACTGCGAGGCGAGCGCGCCCATGAAGCCGGCAAATAGCGACGGCCGCCAGGCGCGCACGATGACCCCAAGGACCTCCGGCTCGCGCATCCTCAGGTAAAGCGAGAGCAATACTGATTGCAGCATGAGACCGACGACCACCGTGAGCGTCGCGGCCATGACGTAGCTCGAGCCGCCGAGGTGCAGGATCGCTCCGCGAAAGGCGACCGCGGAAAGCGCGAACATCGCCCCAGCGGCCAGCCCGAGCAGCGTGGCCGCTAAGCTTGACGGTGTATCCGGCTTGATTGCCATAATGACGACCCCGGCGGTGGCGGTCACGATGGCTGCCGCCATGACCAGTGTCACCTCGTCGCCGAGAAATACCAGACCGAACAGGGCAACCTGTACCGGCTCGGTTTTGATGTAGGCGTAAACGACGACAAAAGATCGGTCGGTCATGGCGGCAAGCATCAACGCGGTAGCGCCCACCTGCGCGACCGCTCCGACGATCACCCAAGGCCAAAACATCGGCGGCGGGCGCGGCAGTCCCTGCCCGAGAGCGATCATCACCCCGGCGAGGAAGACAAGCGCGAAGGGAAAGCCAAAGAGAAACCGCACGTGCGTGGCACCCACGGTGCCGAGTTTTGCGGTGAGCTCGCGCTGCGTGGCATTACGCACCGTTTGTGCGACGGCAGCAATAATCGTGAAGAGAGCCCAAAGCCACGAGGGATCGAGCATTGCAAATTTGTTGTCCTAGGAAAGCCCGCGTTCCGCGACCGTGATGTAGTTCACTGCTGTATCGCTCGAAACCTCCCATCGATCCGCCAGAAGATTATAGATAATTCCTGTTTCGTCGATGACGCGCAGTCCATGAGCTTCGAGCGCCGCCTCAAGTTCGTTCGGGGTAACGAACTTATCCCATCGGTGCGTACCCTGGGGCAGCCAACGCAGCACGTATTCCGCGCCGAGGATCGCCAAGGCGAAGCTCTTTAATGTGCGGTTGAGCGTGGCCGTGATCATGAGCCCGCCGGGCCTGACCATCTCGGCACAACGGCCGATGAAGAGGGCAAGATCAGCCACGTGCTCGACCACCTCCATGGCGAGCACGAGGTCGAAGCGCTCGCCTTCATCTGCGAGTGCTTCGGCCGTGGTTGCTCGGTAGTCGACAGCAATGCCGGCCGCGGTTGCATGCAGCTTCGCTGCCTCGATGTTTGTCTGCGAAGGATCGGCGCCCACGACGCGAGCGCCCAGACGCATCAACGGTTCGCTCAGAATGCCGCCGCCACAGCCGATGTCCAGCAACCGCAGGTCCGCAAGCGCATCGAGCCGCCGCTCGTCGCGGCCGAAATGTCGACATGCGGCCTGCTTGATGAAGGCGAGCCGCACCGGGTTGAACTTGTGCAGCATGGCCATCTTCCCGCGTGGATCCCACCACTCGGCGGCGCGCGCCGAAAAATGCGCAACCTCCGCCTCGTCGACGCTTGAACCCGGCCTGGTCCTGCTTGCCATCTAGCTCTCCAAAGGCGCGGTTGCGGCCATGCAGCCTCCCCCGTTATGTATACGCGCCTTTTCGCGCGCGGACTCAGCCCAAAAGCGGAGCGCGCCCCGACTCACACCGGAGAAGTCCGCGAGCTCATTATGGCCCGCCTCGTTATGAAATTTGGCGGCACGTCAGTCGCCGACATCGAGCACATTTGCAACGTGGCTCGGCACGTCAAGCGCGAGGTCGACGCCGGCCACGAGGTCGCGGTTGTGGTCTCGGCCATGGCGGGCACCACCGATCGGCTGGTAGGTTGGTGTCGCGAGGCCGCCGCCTTGCATGACGCCCGCGAATATGACGCGGTGGTGTCTTCGGGCGAGCAGGTGACCGCTGGCTTACTCGCGATCGTGCTGGAGGGCTTAGGCGTCAATGCCCGCTCATGGCAAGGATGGCAGCTGCCTATCCTGACCTCGAACGCGCATGCGGCAGCACGCATCCTCGAGGTCAACGGTGCCGAGCTCATCAAGCGCTTCAAGGAGCGCCATGAGGTGGCCGTGCTCGCCGGCTTCCAGGGCATCCACAGGGAAACCGGCCGCATCACCACCCTCGGGCGCGGCGGATCAGATACCTCCGCGGTTGCGATCGCGGCCGCCATCGCCGCCCAACGCTGCGACATCTATACCGATGTCGATGGCGTTTACACCAGTGACCCGCGCGTCGTGCCGCGCGCTCAACGCCTGGAGCGGATTGCGTACGAGGAGATGTTGGAGTTCGCTTCGCTCGGAGCCAAGGTGATGCAAGTGCGCTCGGTCGAACTTGGAATGATGCATAACGTGCGCATCTTCGTGCGCTCGAGCTTCGAGAGGCCGGAGCACATTGACCCGCACGGGACACCCCCCGGGACACTCATTTGCGGCGAGGAGGAGATAGTGGAACAGCAGGTCGTCACCGGCATCGCTTTCTCGAAGGATGAGGCGCAGATCTCGATTCGCCGCGTGCAGGACAAGCCCGGCGTGGCAGCTGCCATCTTTGGTCCGTTGGCCGAGGCCAACATCAATGTCGACATGATCGTGCAGAACGTCTCTGGCGATGGCGCGACCACCGACCTGACCTTCACCGTTCCCGCCTCCGATTATCAGCGGGCTACGGAGGCGCTGGTCAAGGCGAAGAGCAACGTCGGTTACGAGCGCCTCGACGGCGCGAATGACGTTGCAAAAATCTCAGTGATCGGCATTGGCATGCGCAGCCACGCCGGTGTCGCTGCCAAGGCATTCAAGGCGCTGGCGGAGAAGGGAATCAACATCCGCGCGATCACCACCTCCGAGATCAAGTTTTCGCTGCTGATCGATGCCAACTACACCGAGCTTGCCGTCCGCACCCTGCATAGCCTCTATGAGCTCGATAAATGAGAGACCCGGGGTCCGGATGATTACCTGGGGGCCGCATATATCGCCGCGCCTCGGACCAGGTCGCGCCCATCGCAGATGATCCATGCCCAAGCCGACCATCTCTTATGCTCAGCGCTTCGAGGACCTCTATCTCATGCGTTGCTTCGGCGGCCGAGGTACCGGATTCTACATCGACATCGGATCCGGACATCCCGTTTACGACAACGCGTCGTTCGCGTTTTATATCGAGGGTTGGCGCGGCGTCACCGTAGAACCCAACCCTTCCCTTGCGCGTCTTAGCCGAGCGGTACGGCCGCGCGATCAACACATCGAGGCTCTCCTCGGCGCTACGGTCGGCGAGGCCACCTTTTATCTGGTCAATGATTTCCACGGTCTCTCGACCATGATCGAAACTCATGCCCGCGCAGCGCAAACACAGTTTGGAAAATCATCTCAAGCGATTGCGACGCCCGTCACGACTCTCAAGGAACTTTGCGGCCGGCACGCGCCGCCGGTATTCGAATTCCTAAAGGTCGATGTCGAAGGCGCTGAGCAAGAAGTGCTGTTGAACGGCGACTGGCAAAGCTATCGGCCGAAGGTGGTAGTGGCGGAGGCGCTTGCACCTTACACGCTGGCGCCCGCTTGGCCGGCTTGGGAGCCGTTTCTCGCAAAGCAGGGCTATCGCTGCGTCTGGTTCGATAGTCTCAACCGTTATTACCTCGCCGACGAGGCAAGCGAGTTGGCGCGCTGTTTCGAGGAGGCACCGGCCTGCTTCGAGGGGGCTTTCCAATTCCGAAATGTCAAACCTGCCCTAGTCGACGCCGGCCATCCCGATCATCGGCTGGCTAAGCTGTTGGCCGGCAACGATATGGCGCGCTTGCCGCTGCTGGGGCGCGACGTACTAGTCGACTTCATCACCGCCGGTCTCGCCCCCGCCGCGCTCGATCAACCGGCGGATTTGGATGTGATCGCGGGCGCAATCGAACGGCTGTTCGGGCCCGACGCGGGCCTGTCGGCAAATGAACTGCGGCTTCCTGCTGGTCCCCGCCTGCGCGACGTCTACGCCGCGCTCGTCGACACCGACCGATTTCACACCGCCTGTGGTCGGATTTCAGCCAGCTACGCCTGGTAGGACTGGTCACACGCCCACCGCTTATCTGAGGCAGAAGAACGCTCGGCCTGCGCGATGAGGCCGCGGCGTCCCCCTCCCCTCGTCCGCTGGCTTGCGGTTTGCATGTCGCATTCGCTATAGGCCGGTAGCGAGAGGCTGCCGCGGGCCACATGCCCGGGCGCTCTTTAGCCTGATTGCGTGGCACCGGGGCCAATGCCCCGGCCGCATGTGCCGTCCGAGGAATCACGTCATGCGTGGCGCGCTCGGCGGTCCGCGCGTGCTGTTGCGCCGGCTTCGCGAGGTGATGGCGGAGCCGGTCAGCGCGCAGGAACGCCTGGACAAGATCGTGGTGCTGATCGCTGCCAACATGGTGGCGGAAGTCTGCTCCGTCTACGTGCTGCGCGTGGACGGCACACTCGAGCTCTACGCCACCGAAGGCCTCAACAAGGCGGCAGTTCACCAGACCGTACTCCGCTCCGATGAAGGGTTGGTCGGCCTGGTCGCTAGCGAGGCGAACCCGGTCAACCTATCGGACGCGCAAAACCATCCTGCCTTCTCATATCGCGCGGAAACGGGCGAGGAGATCTACCACTCGTTCCTCGGCGTGCCCGTCCTGCGCGCCGGAAACACACTCGGCGTGCTCGTGGTGCAGAACCGGGCTCGGCGCACTTACACCGAGGAGGAGGAGGAGGCGCTGCAGACGACGGCGATGGTGCTCGCGGAGATGATCGCCTCCGGCGAGCTCTCGGCCATCGCCAAACCCGGCGCCGAGCCCGCCGCCCGCCGGCCGCTGCATCTTGTCGGCACCGCCCTCAATGACGGCATCGCGCTCGGCTATGTGGTCCTGCACGAGCCGCGCGTGGTGATCACGAATTTCATCGCGGACGACGTGCCGAAGGAATTAAAGCGGCTTGGAGCCGCGGTCGAGATGATGCGGTCGGACCTCGACGTGCTGCTTGAGCGCGGCGAAGTGGTCGACGGCGGCGACCACCGCGACGTGCTCGAAGCCTATCGTATGTTCGCTTATGATCGCGGCTGGGTGCACCGCCTGGAAGAAGCGGTGGCGACGGGACTTACCGCGGAGGCCGCTGTCGAGCGCGTCCAGTCCGACACGCGCGCGCGCATGCTGCGTGCAACCGATCCATATTTGCGCGAGCGCCTACACGACCTCGACGAGCTGGCTAACCGCCTGATGCACCAGTTGCTCGGAAAGGACTACGCGCCAGCCCGGGACCGGTTGCCCGAAAATGCCGTCCTCGTGGCGCGGTCAATGGGACCGGCAGCCTTGCTTGAGTACGATCGCAAGCGCCTGCGCGGGCTCGTCCTAGAAGAAGGGGGGCCCAACTCGCACGTAGCGATCGTCGCGCGTGCGCTTGGGATCGCGGCCGTGGGGGAGATCGCCAATGCAACCGGCGTTGCGGACCCAGGCGACGCCATCATCGTCGAGGGATCGAGCGGCGACGTGCATTTGCGTCCGTCACCGGACATGGAGGCGGCATACGCAGAACGAGTGCGGCTGCGCGCCCGCCGGCAACTGCAATATCTGGCACTGCGTGACAAGCCTTGCATAACGAGGGACGGCGAGAAGATCGAGCTGATGATCAATGCAGGTCTCGCCGTCGACCTGCCGCATATCGAGGAGACCGGGGCTGCCGGCGTCGGCTTATTCCGCACAGAATTGCAGTTCATGGTGGCAGCGACCTTCCCCCGCAGCGCCGAGCAATTCTCGCTTTATCGGGCCGTACTCGATGCCGCCGGTCAAAAGCCGGTGACGTTCCGCACGCTCGACATCGGAGGCGACAAGGTGCTTCCGTATATGCGCAATATCGATGAGGAGAATCCGGCGCTCGGTTGGCGCGCCATAAGGCTCGGTCTCGATCGGCCGGGCCTGCTGCGCAGCCAGATTCGGGCGTTGCTGCGCGCGGCCGGTGGACGCGATCTGAAGATTATGTTTCCGATGATCGCTACCGTGGAGGAATTCGACGAGGCCAAGTCGCTAGTGGAACGTGAACTCACGCACCTGCGCCGGCACAGTCACAAGCTACCCGAGCGGGTCGAGGTTGGCACAATGCTCGAGGTCCCCTCGCTGCTGTACCAGCTGGACGAGCTGCTCGATCGCGTCGACTTCCTTTCGGTTGGTTCCAACGATCTCGTGCAGTTTTTCTATGCCGCCGACCGCGGGAATTCGCGGGTAGCCGATCGTTTTGATGCGATCTCCGTACCTGTGTTGCGTGCGCTCAAGACGATTGCGGACAAGGCTCGCGCCAACGCGAAGCCGGTCACGCTATGCGGCGAGCTTGCGTCGAAGCCGATTGGGGCACTCGCTCTCGTTGCCATCGGATATCGAGCGCTCTCGCTTTCGCCTTCCGCCGTGGGTCCGATTAAAGCCATGCTTCTCGACGTCGACGTCCGCAAGGCTGCAGCGCTGATCGAACCCTTGATCGAGAGTCGGACCGGCGGTGTGCCGATCCGCGAGCGGCTCAAGGCCTTTGCCGCCGAGCAGGGGCTGCAGATTTGATGCTCGCACACTATGTAAATGACAGCAGTGGAGCCGACTGGAGCCAGCGGCGCGCCCCGTTTCCTGCCTTATGATTGCCAAATCATGCTTCCTGAGCAGAAACTCGACGCACTCGTTGCCCGGCACAAGGCGGTCGAACGTGAGCTTGCAACCCCAGTGACTCCAGATACGTATGTTAAGCTCTCGCGCGAATTCGCCGAACTCACTCCCATCGTCGAGACGGTGAAGAACTATCGCAGCACCATCGCGGAGATCGATGGCCTCGACGCGCTCGCCGCGGACCCGTCCACCGATCTCGAAATGCGGGCGATGGCCGCTGCAGAGCGGCCGCACCTCGAGCAGAAACGGGCGGCACTCGAGCGAGAGATCAAGCTCGCACTCGTCCCGAAGGATGCCATGGACGAGCGCAACGTGATCCTCGAAATCCGTGCCGGCACGGGCGGCGATGAGGCCGCGCTGTTCGCGGGCGATTTGTTCCGTATGTACGAGCGCTATGCTGCCAATCAGCGCTGGAAAGTAGAGGTGATCTCCTCGAGCGAAGGCACGATGGGAGGGTTTAAGGAGATCGTGGCGGAAATCCGCGGCCGCGGCGCGTTCGCCAAGCTGAAATTCGAATCAGGCGTCCATCGCGTCCAGCGCGTGCCCGATACCGAAGCCGCGGGCCGAATCCACACGTCTACAGCCACTGTCGCCGTGCTCCCTGAGGCGGCTGAAGTCGACATCCACATCGACGATGCCGACCTGAGGATCGACACCTTGCGCTCGGGCGGCGCCGGCGGTCAGCACGTCAACAAGACCGAATCTGCGGTACGCGTAACCCACATTCCATCCGGTATTGTTGTCATGATGCAGGAGGATCGTTCGCAACACAGAAATCGCGCCAAGGCTATGGCGATCCTGCGCGCCAGGCTCTACGATTTCGAGCGTCAGAAGCGGGATGCTGCGCGGGCCGCCGAACGTCGTGGGCAGGTCGGCACCGGTGACCGCTCCGAGCGCATACGCACGTATAATTTTCCTCAAGGGCGCGTGAGCGACCATCGCATCAATCTGACGCTCTACAAGCTGCCGCAGGTGATCGAAGGCGAGGCCCTCGGCGAGATCATCGACGCGCTGGTGACCGAGCAGCAAGCCGAATTGCTGGCAGCCGAGGCGGCATCCTCGTGATGAATCCAATTTTGCGGCTCTCCGGGCCGGATGCTGACGTATACGCCGGTGCATCAATCGACGCCACCCAGCGACAGCTGACGCGCAAGTTTCGCCTGCGCGGTCTTGATGCGCCCGGGCTCGATGCCCGCATCATTGTCGGTCACGTGCTGGGCTTCGACCGTACGGCGCTCGCCGCCCATTCGAATCGCGTGCTCACTCCCGAAGAAGCCGCCAGCATCGCGGAGCTTTCGGTACGGCGGTTGGGGCGCGAACCCGTGGCGCGCATTCTCGGCCACAAAGAATTTTGGGGACTGCCATTCAAAGTTAATGCCCATACCCTCGTGCCTCGGCCGGAAACCGAGACCGTCGTCGAAGCGACGCTATCGTCGCTCGGCCGCGACCACCGGAAACGGCGCGGGCTCAGCATCGTCGATCTCGGGACTGGTTCGGGGGCGCTGCTGCTGGCGCTGCTCTCGGAGGTAGAAAGCGCTTTCGGCATCGGTACGGATATCAGCTTTACCGCCCTGCTTTGCGCTCGCGATAATGCCGCGGCGCTGGACCTTTCTGCCCGTGCGTCATTTGTGGCCTGCAATTACGGTGCGGGGCTCAGCGGGCCGGCGGACATCCTGGTATCCAATCCGCCTTACGTCGCGTGCGGCGACATTGCGAGCTTGGAACCCGAGGTCCGCGATTTCGATCCGCGCCGCGCGCTCGACGGCGGACCCGATGGCCTTGACGGCTATCGCGCAATTGCATCCGACGCGGACCGCCTGCTCGCACCCGGCGGCGTCTTGGTGCTCGAACTGGGACAGGGTCAGCTCGGGACCGTGACGTCGATCTTCGCGGCTGTGGGGGTTGAGCTTGTCACGACGCGATACGATCTATCAGGCATCCCCCGGGCTGCAGTGATGCGGGCGCGGTCATGAGGGGTCCACATTCCTGGTACGAAAAAAAGCACTTGGATTGTGGACGAAGACCGACTAGGTTTCGTTCACGGAATCGACCCGAGTGAGTTGCGCGCCGATAACGAGCCCCGGAATAGACTGCGGAGAGCCGACGGTGCAGAGGAAGCGGACGAAGGATGCCGGATGACCCGGCAATGGTTCGCCCAATCGGGATTGGATGTTTCATCGGTTCGGCGCTGATCCGCGGGCGACGCGGATATGCTTGTGAGGAAGAGCTGGGCAACGCCGCGGCACGCCGCGGATAAGGGGTTGCTGCTTCGCGACACGAAATGTGACATTGCGGCGGATGCTGCCGCTTGTGCCTCCTGGCTAACCGGGCGAGGACGCGGTCGTTTGCGCCGCTCGCCGAGGAGTGGAGGCGTTTGGTGAAGGCACGGCGGCAGCGAGCCGCCACAATGAAGGGTTGGCAATAGGCAAATCATGAGAAACGGTCAGAATAAACGGATGCGCGGACGCAACAATCACCGCAAGAGTCACAACCCGATGGTGCGGGTATACGAATCCAATGGTCCGGATGTGAAAATTCGCGGCAATCCGTCCCACATTGCAGAAAAATATGTTCAGCTTGCGAGGGACGCGCTGACGTCCGGTGATCCGATTGCGGCGGAGAACTACTATCAGCACGCCGAGCACTATTACCGCGTGATCGCCGCGGCGCAGGAGCAGTTCCGCCAGAACAATCCCCACTTCACCCGCCCGGAAAACGAAACGCCGGCGGCGCGCGAAGGTGGCTTTGACGACGGTGACGACGATGGTCAACGGGCGATGGCCGGCCCCTCCGATTCGCCTTATGGCACTCGCGAGCCGCAACCGTATATGCCGCGGGACCAGCAGGCTTTCCCGCAGCATCAACAGCGCGACCACCACCAGCCACGCCCACCGCAGGGCCCCGCACCAGCCGACGGCGACACGGACCGATTGCCTTCATTCATCACCGGGCAGCAGCACCAGCATCATCAAGGTCCCCAGTCGGGCCAAAACGGCCACGACAACCAGCCGGACCGTTTCCCCTTGCATCGCCGCCGCCGCCGGCATCGCGGGCCACGTCCGGACATGCGAGGCGGTGGCGAGGGCGGAGACGGATCTTCAACGCGGGGCGAGTAACGGCATCCGGTTTCGATTCGAACGGAAGCTAGCGGCCGGGCGAAGCCACAAGTGCAGGCTCGAGCGCAGGCACCAGCCGCGCCCGCTCTCGGTGCGCTGGAACAGCGCGATAGACCTGCTTCGTCGCTTCAACGATGTGCACGCCCGCGAAAGGCGCAGCAACCGCCGAACCCGCGCGCTCCCAGGCGACCGCCGAGCGCAAGAACCAGCCGCGCGCGACTGGCGGCACATGCAACGCGTCCTCCCAACCCGTGGGTGTAAACCAGGCCTCACGCAAAAGTTGGGTAATCTGCGAGCGCGAATAGGGCCGGCCGTGGCCAAACGGCGTCGTGTCAAGCCGCGCCCATACTCCGCGCCGGTTCGGCACCACGATCAACAGCCGCCCGCCCGCAGCCAGTACGCGCCAGACCTCGCGTAGCAACGCAATGGGGTCGCGCGCCATTTCGAGAGCATGCACGAGGAGCACCCGATCAACCGCGGAGTCGGTCACGGGCATTTCCAGCTCATCAACGAGCGCAGCAAGACTTGGCCGGTCCGTCGGCCACTTCACCACCCCCTGCACCGCCGGCATGAACGCGAGGCAGCGTTCTGCCTCCTCGCGAAATAAGCCCAAATAGGGTGTCGGATAGCCGACGCCCAGCACACTCATGCCGCGCGTGTCGGCAAAACGTCTGCGGATGCCGCGTCCGACGAAGCGGCGCGCTACAACACCGAGGCGTTGGGCGTAGAAATTGCGAAGATCGACGACATCAATTGACACGGTAGTACCATAGCATGTTCCCCTGGTTTCCGGCGGTCAGAACGTATTTTCCCGAAACCCTGCAGGTAAGCCAAGCCTTGCAGGTATAGAGCGCACGGTGCCTAATTGCCGCCGCTTGCGCCGATGTAGTCTGGAGAACGATATGCCTGCAACCCATCTGTTTCTGTGCCTGAAGGATAACTATGGCGTACTACTGCACGATCCGGCGAACGGTGCGACGGCAGCAATTGACGCGCCGGAAGCGGCACCAGTCGAGACCGCATTGAAAACAACCGGGTGGCTGCTCAGCGATATTCTCGTCACGCATCATCACGCGGATCACACTGGCGGTATCGCTGAGCTCAAAGAGCGCTACGGTTGTCGCGTTGTCGCCCCGCGTGGAGAGGCCGCTCGCATTCCCCTGGTGGACGCGACCGTGCGCGAAGATGACGAGG
Source organism: Alphaproteobacteria bacterium (assembly GCA_005883115.1). GTDB lineage: Bacteria > Pseudomonadota > Alphaproteobacteria > Rhizobiales > Xanthobacteraceae > VAZQ01. The sequence goes on from VAZQ01000005.1 coordinate 21,129, forward strand.
TTCGGGTTGGCGCGCTGCGAGGTCGCGTGCTTGAGACGCCGGGACACACCGCGGGTCACATTAGCTATTTCTTTCCGGCCGACAAGCTGGCCTTTGTCGGCGATACTCTGTTCTCGATCGGCTGTGGGCGCGTCATCGAGGGTACGGCGGAAATGATGTGGCAGTCGCTGCTTAAGCTGCGCGCTTTGCCGGACAATACGCGCATCTACTGCGGACATGAATATACCAAGGCCAATATCCGGTTCGCCAAGACGGTCGAACCTGTCAATGCGGCGCTCAAGGAGCGGGAGACGGAGGTGGAAAAACTTCTCGCCGCGGGTCAGCCGACCATTCCGTCGATCATGCGCGCAGAAAAGGCGGCAAACCCGTTTCTGCGCGCGGACTTGCCGGAGGTGGCGAGCTCGGTCGGGCTTGCCGGCAGCCCCGCTTGGAAAGTATTCGCCGAAATCCGCGCGCGTAAAGATAGGTCCTAATTAGCGATTTGCGCTCATTCGCGGTCGAGGGTATCTGGTCCGCGCGGTCGTGCCCGGCTTAGCGCGCGCGCTTGAGCAAACGAGCGGACCTCGTTCCCGCGCGCGACGGCAGCGCAAGATTGTCACCTCCCAAGGATAGTCATAGCGCCCAATGAAGGAGCCACCATGCTCTCCGCCGCCGAGATGATGCGCCTGCTTGACCTCGAGCCGCACCCTGAAGGTGGACATTATCGCCAGACCTTCCGCGATCCACGCACGGTAGACGGTGCGCGTGCGGCATCGACCGCGATCTACTTCTTGCTCGCGCGCGGCGAGCGCTCGCACTGGCACAAGGTCGATGCAGTCGAGATCTGGCACTATTATGCCGGCTCGCCGCTCAAACTGGAAATTGCGGCGGATGCCAAGGGCCCGGTCGAGTACATCAGGCTGGGAGCTGACCTTGCCGCCGGAGAGCGGCCGCAGGCGATCGTGCCGGCTCACACCTGGCAGGCGGCGCAGAGCGTCGGGGAATGGACGCTGGTGGGCTGCACGGTCGCGCCCGGATTCGAGTTCACTAGATTCGAGCTAGCTCCCGAGGACTGGATGCCGTCCGCCGCGACCTGAGGTCCCGGTCACAGTCGTGCGTCAAGCCAGATATTGGCCGCCGTTTGCTGTCAGTGTCGAGCCGGTGATGAAGCCGGCATCGTCCGAGGCAAGGAAGACGACGCAGCGCGCGATCTCCTCCGGTTCGCCCAGTCGCCCGATCGGGATGTGCGGCAAGATGTTCTTCTCGAGAACATCCTGCGGCACCGCTTTGACCATTTCCGTTGCGATATAGCCGGGACAGACGGCATTGATGGTAATGCCGCTCTTGGCGCTTTCCTGCGCCAGCGCTCTCGTGAAGCCCAGCTCTCCAGCCTTGGCGGCGGAATAATTCGCCTGGCCGATTTGTCCCTTCTGCCCATTGATCGAGGAGATATTGATGATGCGGCCGAATTTGCGGCTGCGCATCCCTTCGATCACGGGTCGGCACATGTTGAACAGGGAATTCAAATTGGTGTTGATCACCGCGCCCCACTGCTCAGGTGTCATCCGATGGAACATGGTGTCGCGGGTGATGCCAGCGTTATTCACCAGCACCTCGACCGGGCCGAGATCGGCCTCCACTTGTTTGACACCGGCAGCGCAGGACTCGTACGAGGAGACATCCCATTTGTAGACTGGAACGCCAGTGGCGGCTTTGAATTTCTGCGCTGCCGCGTCGTTACCACCGTAATTCGCAGCGACCTTGTAGCCGGCCGCCTTAAGAGCCTTCGATATCGCTTCACCGATTCCGCGCGTTCCGCCCGTCACCACCGCGACGCGTGACATATTCCTTCCTCCCTACGGCGAACCGTCTATCCGGGTTGGCGGGCGCCGCACGAGATGCTCACGTCGTCGCCCGCGTCCGGTTCAGATTCTTTCTGTCGTCTCATCTTTCGACACACATCGCAATGCCCATGCCACCGCCGATGCAAAGTGTAGCGAGGCCCTTCTTCGCGTTGCGCTTCTGCATTTCGTAGAGCAGCGTCACCAGCACGCGGCCGCCTGAGGCGCCGATCGGATGCCCGAGCGCGATGGCGCCGCCATTGACGTTGACCTTCGCCGTATCCCAGCCGAGGTCCTTGTTGACGGCACAAGCCTGCGCGGCGAAGGCCTCGTTGGCTTCCACGAGATCGAGGTCGGCGACGTTCCAGCCAGCTTTCTTGAGCGCGGCGCGCGATGCCGGGATCGGCCCGGTGCCCATGATCGCCGGATCAACTCCCGCATGCGCCCAAGATACGATGCGCGCCAGTGGCGCCTTGCCGAGCTTGGCGGCCTCGCTCGCTTTCATCAGCACCACGGCGGCGGCGCCATCGTTGATGCCCGAGGCATTGGCAGCAGTGACCGTACCGTCCTTGGCGAAGGCTGGCCGCAGCTTGGCGATCATCTCAAGTGTCGTTCCGTGCTTGGGGTGTTCGTCGCTGTCGACGACGATATCGCCTTTGCGCGTCTTCACCGTCACCGGCACGATCTCGTCCTTAAACCTCCCCGCCTTCTGCGCAGCTTCTGCCTTGTTCTGCGACGCCACCGCGAACTCGTCCTGCTGTGCGCGTGTGATCTGCCACTTCCGCGCGACGTTCTCGGCCGTGTTGCCCATATGATAGCCATTGAAGGCATCCCAGAGACCGTCCTTGATCATGGTATCGATCATATCGAAATTGCCCATTTTCACGCCGCCGCGCAGATGGGCGCAGTGCGGCGCCTGGCTCATGGATTCCTGACCTCCCGCGACCACGATTTCGGAATCGCCGTTGAGAATGGCCTGATAGCCGAGCGCGACCGCTCGCAAGCCGGACCCACAAAGCTGGTTAACGCTCCAGGCTGGGCTCTCCACCGGTATGCCCGCAGCTACAGAGGCTTGGCGGGCCGGATTTTGGCCTTGGCCGGCCGTGAGAATTTGACCCATGATAACTTCGGAAATTTGCGCCCCCTCGACCCCGGCGCGCTTGAGCGTCTCCTGGATCGCGAGCTTCCCCAGTTCGTGGGCGGGAAGGGTCGCGAACGCCCCGTTGAAGGCCCCGACCGGCGTGCGGGCGGCGGCGACGATGACAATATCGTCCTTCATCTGTAACTCCCTTGGTATCCGGCTGGAGGCGGCGGACTTGCTTCTCAGCCGAGTATCGGCTCCGAGCAAGCCGCATAAGGCGCGGCAGTCCGCCGGCCATTGCCGCATCCTTGGAATCTGCGCACCAGCCTGTCAATTGGAAGGATTGCCGGTCTGTTCTGCGTCATTTTGGTACACCGTCGCGGCACGCAGTTGCCGCCACGTCGGTCACAGACAAAACGGTGGCTGTGGTGGAAAGAAACAGGCTATGCTGCGCGGACAGGCCCCAACCGAGTTCACCCATGGCTGCGGAACCGGTCACGATCAAGAAATACGCCAACCGACGGCTCTACAACACCGGTACAAGCACCTATGTGACGCTCGAAGACCTCGCGGCCATGGTCAAGGCGGGAGAGGATTTCATCGTCCATGACGCCAAGACCGGCGAGGACATCACTCGACAAGTTTTGGCGCAAATCATTTTTGAACAAGAAAACAAGGAGGGACAAAGCCTCCTGCCCATCGCCTTTCTGCGGCAGCTCATCCGTTTCTATGGCGACAGTATGCAGATGCTGGTTCCGCGCTATCTCGAAGTATCCATCGAGTCGCTTACCCGCGAGCAGGAAAAGTTTCGGCAGCATATGGCGCAGGCTTTCGGGGGCAGTCCTTTTGGGGCACTCGAGGATCAGGTGCGGCGGAACATGGAAGTGTTCGAACGCGCCTTTGCCATGTTCACCCCGTTCGGACGACGCGAGGGACAATCCCCGGCCGAAGCGGACAAGGGCAATTCACAGCCGAGCGGGAGCAGCAACGAGATCCACGATCTCAAGCGGCAGATGGAAGAGATGCAGAAGCGTCTCGATCGGCTGAGCGACAAGGATAGCACTTGAGTCAGAGCAGATTGGACGCGCGCTGCGTCGGCGGAGCGCGCTAATACCCCAGGGCGCACCCGTCTTTGCGCGGGTCGGAGCCGCCGATCAGCACGCCCCGCTTCCAGTCAATTCGGACCGCCTGTGCGCCACCCCACGGCGACGGCCCGAATGTGACCTCGTGTCCGCGCGCCAACAATCCTTCGACGCTCGCTCGCGGCAGCCCCCGCTCAACCACACTCGTGGGCCCTTCGAAGAATGCGCGCGGAGCATCAATCGCCGCCTGCACGTCCATGGCATGGTCGGTGATATTCGTCACGATCTGCGCGTGGCCCATCGGCTGATAGTGCGCGCCCATGACGCCGAACGAGAGTTCGCACCGGCCTGCACGGAAGGCGAGCGCCGGGATGATGGTGTGCATCGGCCGCTTGCTCGGGCCGAACGCATTGGGATGGTCGGCATCGACGATGAAACAGGCACCCCGGTTGGTCAGCATGATGCCGGTCTCCTCCGTGCAGATACCCACGCCGAAATGGGAATAAAGCGTATTGATCAGCGAAACCGCCATTCGGTCCCGGTCGACCACTGCGACGTACACCGTGTCGCTATCGGCCGGCGAAGCCGCGCTCAGCCACGGCACGCGCCGCGCCGGGTTGATCCGACCGGCGAGCCCGGCCGCGAAGTGCTTGTCGAGTAACGTTGGAACGGCGGCCCGCATGAAGTCGGGGTCGGCGACGTGGGTATCACGTACGGCATAGGCAAGCCGCGCGGCCTCGAGCGCGAGATGGAATCGCTCAGGGCCGAGCGGATCGAGCGTGGCGAGGTCGAAGCGCTCCAGGATATTGAGCAGCACGAGCGCGGTCAGACCTTGGCTGTTGGGCGGCAATTCCAGGACGTCCAGACCACGGTAATTGGTGGCGATCGGCGCGACGACCTCCCCACGATGTCGGACGAAGTCCTCGGCGGTAAGGAAGGAGCCGCGCGCGGCGATCGTCGCGACAATCTCGTCCGCAATCGGCCCCTCGTAAAAGGCGCGCGGCCCGTTTTCCGCAATCGTCGCGAGCGTTTGGGCGAGCGCTGGCAGTCTGACGATGTCGCCTTCGGCCGGTGCGCCGCCCTGGAACAGAAAGTGCCTCGTCGCGCCGGTGTCGGCGCGCAGCTTGTCGATCTCCCAAGCCCAGTCCCAGGCCACACGCGACGCAACTGGGAATCCGCTCTCGGCGTACCGAATCGCCGGGTCGAGCGCGCGAGAAAGAGAAAAGCGGCCATGCGCATTAAGGATCGCCGCCCAGGCATCAATGGCACCAGGTACGGTCACGGCATGGATCGAGTGGGAGGCAATGGAACGAATTCCCTGCGCAATCAGCGCATCGAGCGAAGCGCGCGCGCCGGCACGGCCGGAGCCGTTATAGCCCCAGACCGGCTTTCCGGGCACATGCAGCATGCAGAAGCAGTCCCCGCCGATGCCGGTCATGTGCGGCTCGACCACGCACAGGACGGCCACCGCGGCCACCGCTGCGTCGGCGGCGGTGCCCCCGGCGCGTAGCGCCTCGACCGCGGCGAGACTCGCCAGCGGATGCGAGGTCGCGGCCATGCCATCGCAAGCGATAACTGGGGAGCGACCCGGCAACTGAAAGTCGCGGCTCATGACGTTTCTTGAGCGAGGTTACGCTATCCGATTGTCACACTGCGACCTGCCGCCGCGCCGGAGAAGTCGAAATCACCGGGAGAGGGTGAGCGCGAGTGGGGCAGTTCTCAATAAGCCTACGAGCGATCGCTTACTTGGGACACCGACGGCGCCAGGCCTGCGCGTTCGAATACGATTTTCGGCTGCGCCAGCCGAATGGAGATGCCAGCGATGAAATCCACAAAACCGAGCACGGCCAGAAGCAGCAAGGTCGACGACATCGCTCGCGGCACGAACATCAGTTCGGCCGCCATGGCTACGAACAGAATAAATGAGAGGACATGATCCCATATCGACTTGCCGCCGGGCCGCACTGCTTTGACGACCTCGACGTAGAGCAGGAGCATGCCAATCGCAACGATGAGATCGCTGATAGTGACTGGCATGCTGCGGTCAAGGACCGGAGGCATGGTAACCTCGGAGACAAGGGGTATCTGGAAGACCACGCTTTTCTCCTCATCGGTGAGCGGCATATTGAGGAGAAAAACAACCATGTTGAAGAACGCAAACGGGATGAGCAGCAGGGGGAAAGCGATCAGGTACATGCCGATTGGCTTTCTTCACGCAACTTTTCCAAAGCTATCCCGCTGAACGTTTCGGCGGGCCACGATCGCCATGCGCGCAACTTATCAAGCGAGCGTCACACCTCTTTCTTTGCTTTGAGTACTTGGCGGCCGCGGTACATGCCGGTTTTGAGGTCGATGTGGTGGGGTCGGCGCAGCTCACCCGAATCCTTATCCTCTACATAAGTCGGCCGCGCGAGCGCATCAGCGGAACGGCGCATTCCGCGCCTCGACGGCGATACCTTGCGTTTGGGGACGGCCATGGGTCGTGCTCCTGGTTTTTTTGGCGGCTGCGAGGCGAATTGCTTCGCGTCTATCGCGTTTGAAGCCGCGCTTATAGTGGATCGCCCGCGTCAAAGCCAGAGCCGCGAGCAGACGGCCCGCTTCGCTTCACTTGGC
>VAZQ01000210.1 GCA_005883115.1 Alphaproteobacteria bacterium
AATTCCCCGCGACCTTAGCTAAACAGTCCTATGTTCCCATAGCTACGCAACGCCTCGCGATCAGCCCACGGCAGTCCAGGTACCATCCGGATTGCGGCAAGCGTTGCCGCGCGCAACTTGCGGCCCCCCGTCAATATAAATCGTGTGGGTGTAAGGACGGCACTGCAATCCGTTTGACTGATACGCAGGACCCGGAACGACGGATCCGTAGCGGCCGGAATCGGGGTTCTTCCAGGCCACCGCCACACCCGATCTCCCGGATTCAAGCGCTTGCATCTGTGCCGCATAGGCGCGCCGCTTGTCGTCGTCGTCCATGCCTGCACCAATGCGATTGCCGATGAGGCCGCCGATCGCGGCGCCCGCAAGACCCGCCGCG
>VAZQ01000211.1 GCA_005883115.1 Alphaproteobacteria bacterium
GAATCCGCGTTCCCCTTTTGGCCAATGCCTGCCTTCCAGCTAATCGCCAAAATTGGGGCAAAACTCTGTTCCCACAGCATTAATCGCCTGTTACGCCAAGCGATCATGCCCCCGGCAGCACCAGCTCCGCACGCAGACCGCCGATCGGTGCGGCGCCCAGAGCGAGGCCACCTCCATAAAGGTTGGCGAGTTCCAGCACGATTGAGAGTCCAAGTCCGGAGCCCGGCTTGGTCTCGTCGAGACGGCGCCCCCTGCGAGCCACCTGCTCGCGTTGCTGCGGCGAAAGGCCCGGGCCATCGTCATCGACGACGATGCGTATGGTGCGGCGATCATCTCTTGGATCAGGTCTTTCCAAAAAAGCTTCGATCGCGACGCGGGATTGCGCCCACTTGCAGGCATTGTCGACGAGATTACCGAGCATTTCCTCGAGATCCTGCTGCTCGCCACGGAAGCGAGCGTTCTCGGGCGCGTCGACGTCGATGGCAATACCGCGATCGCGGTGGATCTTTTCCATCGTGCGGGCGAGCGCCGTTGCTACGGGACGGACCTCGGTCACAGTACCAATGGTCGCAACGCGCGCGGCGAGCCGGGCACGCTCGAGATGCCGCGCGACCTGATCGCGCATGATTGCTGTCTGCTCGCGCACTTTCACAGCAAGCGTATCACCCCCCTGACTCGCAGCCTCGTTCATCATGACCGAGATTGGCGTTTTCAACGCGTGTGCGAGGTTGCCAACGTGGGTGCGCGCGCGTGCGACGATCTCCCGATTCGCCTCGATAAGGGCATTTGTTTCGCCCGCGAGCGGTGCGATCTCGACCGGGAACTCACCTTCGAGCCGCTCCGCCGTGCCCGAGCGGATCGCGGCTAGGCCTTCCGAAATACGTTTGAGAGGCGCGAGGCCGAAGCGCACCTGGAACGTCGTGGTCAGCAGCAATACGATCGCCAGAACGCCAAACGTGGCGACAAGCGCCCTGTCGAAGCTGTGTATCTCCTCGTCGATCTCCGAGGCGTCGCCCGCGACCGCAACGAGATAGCGTCCCTCGTCCCCTAGATCGATGGTGCGCTCAACGATGCGCAACTGCTGGCCTTCGGGCCCTTCTGCATAACCCTGCCGCGCGCCGCCCGGCGTGGATGAGGGGCCAGCATCCGCAAGGTGCGGCAATGTCGCATCCCACAAGGAACGGGACGAACGGACGTCGCGTGTGGGCCCGTCGAGCCGGGTCACTTGCCAATACCAGCCGGAGAGCGGCAGATCGAACAGCGGCTCGCCAATCGATTGCGGAAATTTGCCGGCATTCTCTTCTGGCGTCGCCACATCGGCGACGAGGGTGCGCAGATAGACGCCCAGCCGGCGATCAAATGCACGCTCCACGGCCGCGCGATAGATCGACGAGAGCACGACGCCGGTGATGACGAGAATCACCACGGTCCAAGTGGTCGCCGAGAAGAACAGCCGCAGCGCGAGCGAATTAAGCCGCATTGCTCGGTAGAGCGAGCAGATAACCGAGCCCGCGCACGGTCTGGATGACCTCAACCCCGAGTTTTTTGCGGACACGGCCGACAAATACCTCGATCGTGTTCGAATCACGATCGAAGTCCTGATCGTATAGGTGCTCGACCAACTCGCTGCGGGAGACCACTCGGCCAGCATGATGCATGAGGTAAGCGAGCAGGCGATATTCGTGCGAGGTGAGCCTGACCGGATTGCCATTGACCGTCACACGACCGGTGCGGGTATCGAGCCGCACGGCGCCGCAATTGAGCTCACTCTTGGCGTGCCCAGCCGAACGCCGCAATAGTGCGCGAATGCGCGCCAGAACCTCCTCAAGATGAAACGGCTTTGCGACGTAATCGTCAGCGCCCGCATCGAAGCCCTGAACCTTGTCGCTCCAGCGGTCACGAGCGGTAAGGATGAGGACTGGCATGGCTCGGCCGGCGCGCCGCCAAGCCTCAAGCACTGAGATGCCGTCCATCTTAGGCAGGCCGATATCGAGGATTACCGCGTCATATGGCTCGCTTTCGCCGAGAAAGTGGCCTTCTTCGCCGTCAAAGGCACGATCGACCACGTACCCCGCGTCAGTAAGTGCGGTCGCAAGCTGTCGATTGAGGTCGGGATCGTCCTCGATGACGAGGAGACGCAAGGCCAATGCTCCCACCGATGCGCCACGCCGGGACCAACGAAGCGGAATCGGCGTCGCAGCCGTTACTTTGCCACTAGATAGTGGTGCCGGGAAGATAAGGAAGGCCAGCGCCAAGCCAGCACGCCACGGCCGGTTTTGGGCGGAGTGACTACCCATGCATTCGGCACGCACCGACTGATCATATTGCCTCAGCTTATGAGGGCGCGAGGTTCTACGGCCGAAAGTCAACGCTTTTGCTGACTCCGTTCCGAACATGCTAGCACTATGCTCGACCAGCAGGGGCCTTTGCCGTGAGTCATGATTTTATCCTTCAAACTGAGGATCTCACGAAGGAATTTGCCGGCTTCATTGCAGTCAACGGCGTCAATCTGCGCGTTGCGCGCGGCACGATTCATGCATTGATCGGACCTAATGGCGCGGGCAAGACGACTTGCTTTAACCTTCTGACCAAATTCATGAGCCCAAGCCGCGGACGCATCCTCTACAAGGGGCGCGACATCACTTCGCTTCCTCCGGCCGGAGTGGCGCGGCTTGGGCTCGTTCGCTCGTTCCAAATCTCAGCTGTTTTCCCGCACCTGACGGTGCTCGAAAATGTGCGGGTGGCGCTGCAGCGACGACGCGGATCCTCGTTCGATTTCTGGCGGTCGAAGCGTGTGCTCAATGTATTCAACGAACGGGCGATGGCCCTCATTGCCGACGTCGGACTGTCGTCATTCGCCCATTGGACGGCGGTGGAATTGCCATACGGCCGCAAGCGTGCCCTGGAGATCGCTACCACCTTGGCGCTCGAGCCGGAAATGCTGCTGCTGGACGAACCAATGGCTGGAATGGGCCACGAAGACATCGATCGGATCAGTGCACTCATCAAGTCTGTCGCCGCCGATCGCACGGTGCTAATGGTCGAACACAATCTCAGCGTGGTGGCCAACCTTTCGAACCGGATCACGGTGTTGACGCGCGGCCGAGTGCTGGCCGAAGGCGATTACAAGACTGTTTCCGCCGACCCGCTCGTACGCGAGGCATATCTCGGAGTCGGCCATGCTTAGTCCAAACGGCGCGCCTTTACTGGCGGTTGAAGGGCTGCAGGCCTGGTACGGTGAATCGCATGTGCTCCATGGTGCCACGTTTGATGTGTTCGCCGGCGAGGTGGTAACCCTGCTTGGGCGTAATGGTGCCGGCAAAACCACCACGCTGAAATCGGTGATGGGGATCGTCGGTCAGCGCACAGGGTCAGTTCGTTACGACGGCAAAGAACTCATCGGTCTCGCGAGCGAGCGGATTGCGCGGCTCGGTATTGCGCTGTGCCCAGAGGAACGCGGCATTTTTGCCAGCCTAAGCGTCGAGGAAAACCTTTTGCTTCCTCCGAAAGTCCGTCCCGGCGGGCTCGAACTCCACCGGATTTTCGAGTTGTTTCCCAATCTCGAGGAGCGCCTGTCGAGCCAAGGCACAAAACTGTCCGGCGGTGAGCAGCAGATGCTCGCCATCGGCCGTATCCTACGCACCGGTGCCCGGCTTCTGCTGCTCGATGAGCCAACCGAGGGCCTTGCTCCGGTTATCATCGAGCAGATCGGCAAGACCATCGGCCTACTCAAGCAGCAGGGCTTCACCATTCTGCTCGTCGAGCAGAATTTTCGCTTCGCCTCGACAGTTGCGGATCGTTATTACGTCATGGAGAATGGCCGCATCATCGACCGGTTCGCCAATGCCGAGCTCGAAGCCAATCTCGATAAGCTGCACGAGTATCTCGGCGTGTGAACCAGAATGCCGGGATGCCAATTCACCAACAGGAGGGAGCCATATGAAACGGCTGATCACTCTGGCGGCGCTCGCCATCACATTCG
>VAZQ01000212.1 GCA_005883115.1 Alphaproteobacteria bacterium
ACGGCACGCGTCGCGTCCGTTCCCGGTGCAACCGAGCGCGCCCCGACCATCCGCGGGGTGACCGATAATGAGATTCGGCTTGGAATCTCGGCGCCGTTCACCGGCTCGGCCAAGGAGCTCGGCAACCAGATGAAGCTCGGCATCCAAACCGCGTTCAATCTGGTCAACGACAGCGGCGGGATCCATGGCCGGCAACTGAGGTTCATCGCAGCCGACGACGGCTACGAGCCGATGCGGGCCGCAGAAACCATGAAGGAGCTTTACGAGCAACAGCAGGTCTTCGGCTTCGTCGGCAATGTTGGCACCCCCACGGCCGTGGTTGCGTTGCCATACGCTCTCGAGCGCAGAGCGTTGTTTTTCGGGGCGTTCACCGGCGCCGGTCTGCTCAGGCGTGATCCCCCCGACCGCTACGTCTTCAATTATCGGGCGAGCTACGCCGAGGAGACGGATGCGGTGGTGCGCTACCTTGTGAAGATGCGGGGGTTGCGGCCAGAGCAGATCGCCGTGTTCGCCCAGCAGGATGCGTACGGGGACTCCGGCTTCGCCGGCGTGGCCAAGGCCATGCGTGCGCTCCGTGGAGGCAATGAAAGCGCTATCTTACGCCTCGACTACAAGCGCAACACTGTGGATGTGGACGATGCGGTCGCGCGCCTCCGCGCCCACAAGCCTCCAATAAAGGCTGTAGTCATGGTGCCCACCTATCGCGCTGCCGCCAAATTCATTGAGAAGACGCGCGATATCTACCCCGCGATGATCTACACCAATGTCTCTTTCGTGGGCAGCACCGCGCTTGCCGACGAACTCATGCTGCTGGGACCGCGGTATGCGAACGGGGTCATCGTGACGCAGGTGGTGCCAGCAGTCGACAGCTACGCGTCCGCGATTCTCAAGTACAAAACCGCGCTCGCGAAGTACTTCCCCGGAGTGCCGCCGGACTACGTGTCGCTGGAAGGGTACGTGGCGGGCAGCCTGCTGCTGGAGGGGTTAAAACGCGCCGGTCAGCAGCTCGACGCCGAGAAGCTGGTCGGAGCGCTAGAAACAGTGCGTGATTTTGACATGGGGCTGGGAGCGCCCATCAGCTTCGGTCCAACCGAGCACCAGGGCTCGCACAAAGTATGGGGCACCCAACTCAACGAGAACGGCCGCTACCAGGCCATCGATCTGGAGTAAGGATTCCCCGATGAGCTCAACCTGAGAGCCCACTACACCAGCCTGTCATC
>VAZQ01000213.1 GCA_005883115.1 Alphaproteobacteria bacterium
TGGCGCCTATATCGCCGATCCGATGGCGGGCAGAGAAGCAAAGCCGATTGTGAACTGGAGCGTTGTTGCTGAAAACATCGACACCGTGACCGCGCTCGCGCGCGCAGGTTGGAAGAGGATTGCCGGCTGATGCATCGCGCTTCGTAGATTGGGAGTTACTGTCACATAGGCCCTGCATTACCGGATGCTTCGCCTTCGCTTATGTAGGCGGGTTTGCCACCGAGCAGGAAGTCCTCGCGCGGTGGAGCGAAGAAATCGATCACCTCGGTGTCTTCCCGGAACCAAGCCTCGTGCTCCGTACCGCCCGGAATGACCACAACGTCGCCCGGGCCGCAGACCCGCTGTTCGCTGCCGAGCCGGAACTCCATCCTGCCCTTGAGCATCCAGACAATCTGCTCGCTTGCGTGGCTGTGCGGCTCAACATGAACGCCCTCCCCGATGCTCCACCAGACGAGCATTCCTTGATCCCCTGAGAGAATGCGGCGGCTGATGTTTTCGCTGATCTGCTCCTCAGGTAAGGCGGCGAATCTGCCGAAGCCCACTAGTGTCGGCATAACTTCCTCCCAATTCAGGATCGCCTTTGGCGTCACATGGTCGGTGGCATCGGCGGGTTCAGTGCGCGGCCGTTATCGTCACCGCACCTTTGATCTCGACGAGAGACCGGTTGGCTCTAAGTCACCGTCGATGGCCGAGCGGCAAGCCAAGGTCGTGTGCCTTTTGCCGGAGTGCTCCCGCTGTGCGCTTCATGGCTCTTGCAATCTTCTTAACTGGCGACTTGCTTCGAGAGTGTGCCCTCAGCTCTCGGACATCCTCCTTTGACCAGGATCGGCGTTTAGGCCGCGCTCGTTTGGTTGCCATCAAATCCCTCCCGCCGACGATGCGCTAGGCATCTTCAGGTCGCTGAATGAGCTTGTAGACTCGAATCTCTGTTGAATCCCACTCATCCATCGTTTGCAAGCAAACCACGCACTTTGCGACGTTGCTGCCAATCTTGGAAAGTCGTGGACATGTCACCGAATACAGTGCTCCGCAATGGGGACAAAAGAAGGTCCCGCCGTCAGGGCGCCGTCGGCGAACTTTGCCTGCGGGGCGGGCTGCTGCGCCGCCGAGAAGCGTGAACAACTCGCGCCACTTCATCGGGGGTCCTCCAGCCACGCCGCCGTCAGTTCCTCGGTGCTCAAACGTTCTATCGTGGTTGCTGGCCACAAGACCAGCGTAAGTCTCGAATTTTCCGTCTTCCTCGGGCCTTAGCGACGCAGGCATCCTTCTCTCCAAAGAATTGTTGATCGAGCTTGTTGGCCCGCTGCTGGACGGCGAGGTATTCGACGATCCGTTCCTTGACCTTGTCGAGACCGTTCATGCAGCCCGAGCACACAATAACAAGAGTCTCCGAGAGCACATGACGCGTTAACTCACCTGACGCTACAACCTAGGGCGCTCTGCAGTGATCATCCAATAGATGGCTCGCCCCTCGATCAGATTGCGCTGTGAGTTGCGCTGCCGTTCGGGCGCGTCGTCGCCGACGATGAGCCGATTGGTCAGCTTGGGCGGCGAACTTAGCATCTTCTCGTAATGCTCGATCACGACATTTGAGTAATTCACCCACTCGAGAATGCGGAAGCCGGCCATTTGATATCGCGCTCGCATCACGTCCGCAGGTTCGAGGAAATTGATCGAGGAGTCATAGGCCCAGGGCACCGGGAAAATGATGTCGCCACCCGCCCCGACTGAATATTCCGTCGATGTGAACAGTCCGCCGGGCTTAAGCACCCGGTATGCGCCCGCGAGGAGCCCAGCTTTGTCCGAGATATTCATGGCGACGTTTTGGCACCAAACCACGTCGAAGGTCTGGTCGGGATAAGGTAGATCGAGCGCATTGCCGACCTGCAGCACGACCCGGTCGGCAAGCTTGCAGCGCTCTGTCAGCACTCGTCCGGTCTCGATCAACTCCGGCGTCAGGTCGATGCCGTCGACCCGGCAACCATACGTATGCGCGAGATACCGCGCCGGCCCGCCGATGCCACAGCCAACATCGAGAACGCGGCTGTCCTCTGTAACTGCAATCCGGTTAGCCTGACGGCGAGTGGTGGCCAAACCCCCAGAATGAAGATGCTCGAGGGTAGCAAGGATTTCAGGGCTCAGATTCTGCGGGTCATGTCCCAGTTCAGTCAGCGCGGCGTCGATCCGCGCAAGCACGCCAGGTCGCGTCCAATGCGCTTGAACGTCCTCGGTCCGTTCAGCCATGGCGTGCTATCTTGTTCGAGTGATGAAGCGTAGCATCGCGGCGAGTGAGCGACAATTCGCCGAAGCTCTTGTCTTTGCATTCCCGGGCCGATGTTGGCGCCCACGCTATCGGATCACTATATCCGCACTATGTGTGGGAGGGTCATCCAAAGCAGCGGACCGCCTCGATATTCATCGTCGACGGTATGAACGTGCGTGACAGCCGTGTGCACAATTATCCGCCGCGGTGGAATGCAGCGCCCGAGTGGCGCTTCACCCAATCGCCGGTCACCCGCAAGGGATTTGGGCGTCCATGTCACAACGCAACTGCTCTGTATTCGTCAGCCTGCTACTGGCTAGCGCGATTGCTGCGCCCACAGCTCACGCAGTATGCAGAAGTCCTAAGAACGTATGTAAACACATCGACGATTGTCTGCAGACCAACAAAAATGATGCTGAGCGGATAAGAGAGGGCGTGAGAACGCGTAACGGCAGAATGGTCTGGGCCGCCGCTGAGGCATGCGCCCACGATTTGGGTAGAAAAACGCAATGGGACAAATGGGCGCGTGAGTGCTCAGATGTTGAGTACGTCTCAATTGCTAAGGTGGACATGGAAATCGGAAAAGCCGTTTGCGACCGGTATTCGCAATAGCGAGCTTCTCTGCACCAGCCCGTATCAGGGAACGAGTCCGAACAGGTAAGTCGCCGTTAGGTGGTTGATGCGTAGGGCGCTCCTGACCGTTGCTGTTCTTGGTCTAATCTGGATCGGCTACATGGCCTGGCCGGTCTATGACCTATTGGTGTTGGTACGCGCTATTGAGACCCGCGATGTCGAGAGAGTTGTGCGGCATATATATTTCGACGCGGTACGCATTTCGCTGACAAACCAAGTTGTTGATGCCTACCTGCGCCGCACCGGGATCCAGATCGGTCCGCTTAGGCGAAACATAGCCGCCGCTGCCATCGCAAATCCAGTTGTGGAAAAACTCATTTCACCCGAAGCGCTGTCCCAGCTGCTCACCGTTGGTTGGCCGGTAACTGTGGTGCCAGATGGACCACCACCAGCTACGATCGGAATAACAGCGAACACGATCGGGACCATTTGGCAGATTTATGCGAATTCCGAGTATGGCTTCGGCAGGTTCGAAGTCGCGGGGCCGACCGCCTTGCCGCAGCAGCAACGCTTCCGTCTTGAGTTCCGACTTTTGCACTGGCACTGGCGACTAGTCGGGGTCATCCTTCCCGAGAATATTCAGAACTTGCTCGCGGACGAACTCGTCAAGGCCATGCGAAAATGATGGAGGAGAACTCGGGGTGCTGATCAGTTCAGGCTGGCGCGATGAACATACGTCGATCGATCTTCGCCGGCGCCGCGTTGCTGGCGTTGC
>VAZQ01000214.1 GCA_005883115.1 Alphaproteobacteria bacterium
CAGAAACTGATCGACGTGGCGCCCGGCCGGCCATGCCGCCCGCGGTTGCACTGTCGCAAGTAAGCGTAAGTTTCCGGCTCGCCGCTGGCGGCGCTTACGCGGCGGTCGAGCGCGCCTCGCTTTCCGTCGGCGACGGCGAGTTCGTGGCCATCGTCGGCCCGACCGGTTGCGGCAAGTCGACTTTGCTCAACGTCGCCGCCGGCCTTGTCTCGCCTTCATCGGGCCGTATCGACGTCTTCGGCACACCGCTTGCCGGACTCAACCGACAGGCCGGCTACCTCTTCCAGGCGGACGCGCTGTTTCCATGGAAAACCGCGCTCGAAAACGTGGCGATCGGGCTCGAGACCGCCGGCGTGGCGCGGGCGCCGGCCCGCGAGCGCGCGCGAAATTGGCTCGGCCGCGTTGGGCTTGCCGAGTTCGGGACCCGTTATCCGCACATGCTCTCGGGCGGACAGAGGAAGCGCGTCGGTCTGGTGCAGGTGCTCATTCGCGATCCGAAAATCTTGCTCATGGACGAGCCGTTCGGTCCGCTCGACGCGCAGACGCGGCAGATTATGGGCAATCTGCTGCTCGAGTTGTGGAACGCCGACCGCAAGGCTGTGCTGTTCGTGACCCACGACCTCGAGGAGGCGATCGCGCTGTCCGACCGCGTGGTCATCATGTCGGCAGGCCCGGCGGCGCGCATGATCGGCGACTGGAAGGTTAAGCTGCCGCGCCCGCGCGATATTGCAGAGGTCAAGATCGAGCCTGCCTTCCAAGAGCTTCACCGCGAGATCTGGGCCACGCTGAAGGCCGAGGTGCTGCGCGGCTACGCGCAGACCGGCGGCGGATAGGAATGCGGAGGTCGCATCTGGCTTGGAGATCGTCTCACAGCACTTTCTCTTCCGTTCGTCCCCGCGCAAGTAGAGACCCAGAATTCGTAGCCCGGATGAGCGTCAGCGAAATCCCGGGGGGCACCCGCATATCGCTTCGCTCATGCGGGTTACTGGATTCCTTGTCGCCATCGGTGATTGCAACCTGTATGAGTTTGTCATGTCGCGATTTACGCTCCTGATGCTCCAGCTTCTCGTTGCGATCGTTGCGGTGCTGTTGTGGCAGCTCTTCACCAGCGTGCCGATCGGCGGCGTGAAGCTTCTGCCGCCATTCTTCTTCTCGACCCCGATCGACGTCGCCACGCGCATCGTCAAGTGGTTCGTCGAGGGTACGATCTGGAAGCACCTGTGGATCACGCTCGTCGAATCCGTCCTCGCCTTCGTCATCGGTTCGCTGGCCGGAATCCTGATCGGCTTTTGGTTCGCGCAGCAGCCGTTGGTGGCGACGGTGCTCGATCCTTACGTGAAAATGGTCAACGCGCTGCCGCGCGTCGTGCTGGCGCCGATTTTTGCGCTCTGGCTCGGGCTGGGCATCTGGTCAAAGGTCGCGCTCGGCGTCACGCTCGTTTTCTTCATCGTGTTCTTCAACGTGTATCAAGGCGTCAAAGAGGTCAGCCCGACCGTGCTCGCCAATGCCCGCATGCTAGGCATGAGCGAGCGCGCGCTCATGCGTCATGTCTATTGGCCCTCGGCGCTGTCCTGGATGTTCTCTTCGCTGCATACCTCGGTCGGCTTCGCCGTGGTGGGCGCCGTCGTCGGCGAGTATCTCGGCTCGGCTGCCGGACTCGGCTACGTCATCCAGCAGGCCGAAGGCGTGTTCGACGTCGCCGGCGTGTTCGCCGGCATGTTCGTACTCGCCGCGTTTGTGATCGGCATCGACTTTATCGTCACGCTGGTCGAGCGGAGGCTCCTGGTCTGGCGGCCGGCGGCGGCCGAAACGCGCACATAGGTCGCGGGCCGGCGCCTTCCCGCGGCTTTGCTCCGGGCTTATAAGGCGACCAAAAGGCGGCGCGCCGCCGCCGGGAGGACGCGATGAAAAGGGCCCAAGCTGCACTCGCCGTTTTTGCACTCACGCTTTCGCTCACGGGGACGGCACACGGCCAGGCCGTCGAGAAGCGACAGGTCGCGCTCGCCGTCGGTGGCAAGACCGCGCTCTATTATCTGCCGCTGACGATCTGCGAGCGCCTCGGCTACTTCAAGGAGCAGGGCCTCGACGTCACCATCAACGACTTCCGCGGTGGCGCGCAGTCATTGCAAGCCTTGGTCGGCGGCTCCGTTGACGTCGTCACGGGCGCCTATGAGCACACAATTCGGATGCAGGCGAAGGGTCAGGATATCAAGGCGGTGATCGAGCTTGGGCGTTTTCCCGGTATCGTCGTCGCGGTGCGCAAGGACAAGGCGGCGGGCTACAAATCCGCGGCCGACCTCAAGGGCATGAAGATCGGCGTAAGCGCGCCCGGCTCGTCCACCAATTTCTTCGTGATGTACCTGATGTCGAAGGCGGGGCTGAAGCCGACCGACGCGTCCTATATCGGGGTCGGCATCGGTCCCTCCGCCGTCGCGGCGATAAAGAAAGGCGACATCGACGCGCTCGCCAATCTTGACCCCATGATCACCAAGCTCGAGCAGGATGGTGACATCAAAATCGTCGCGGACAGCCGATCGGAGGAGGGGACGCGGGCGATTTTCGGCGGCGCGAATCCGGCGGCCGTGCTCTACGTCAAGCAGGATTTCATCGAGAAATATCCGGCAACCGTGCAGGCGCTGGTCAACGCCTTCCATAAAACGCTGCAGTGGCTGGATAAGGCGACGCCCGAGGAGATCGCCGCGACGGTGCCGGAGGACTATTACCTCGGCGACAAGGCTCTCTACATCGCCGCCGTGCGCGCAAACAAGCCCGCCTATTCGCGCACCGGCATCATTTCCGCTGCCGGAATGCAATCGGCCGCCGACATGCTTCTCGCCTTCGATGACGAACTCAAGGGCGCCAAGATCGACCTGGGCAAAACCTTCGACGGCCGCTTCGTCGCGAAGGCCGCGGCGGTGAAATAAGGACCGGCCCCTATGAGCGGCAGGGCTATGGCATGTGGCGATCTGAGCTGTCGGCAACCTGTTGACCCATCGCGGGGCCCTGGGTCCCGGATCTTCGCTCCCCCGGATTAAATCCGGGGTCGCTCGTCCGGGACACGCAACAAATCATGCCGACCGCCCTCACCGACCTGAGAAATCGCCTCGCCGCCAATCGCCGGCGCGCCGTGAGCCTGGTGTTTCTTGCCGCGCTGCATTTGGCCGCCTTCGGCATCTTGCTTTGGTCCGAGGACGAGCCGACGGCGCGCGCGGCCTTCCTTCTCGCCTGGGGCGTGCTCAACTTTTTTTGGCTCGCCTTGCTGCGCCGCCCGCTGACCTCGGCGGTGCTCTCGCTGGCGTTCATCGTTATTCTGATCGTGTTGTCGCAGTTCAAGCACAGCACGCTGATGATGACGGCGAGCGTCGTCGATCTGATGCTCATCGACTTCGCCACGTTCCTATTCTTCGTTAAAGTCAATTTCGGCCTGGTACTGAAACTGGCGCTCGCCGTCGCGCTGACCATCCCGCTATGGCTCGTTCTCTGGCGCGTTGATGCATTCCGCTTGCGTCGCAGTTGGGCTGTGCTCGGCTTGCTGGTCTGCCTTGCTGCGCTCGCCGCCCTCTCGTTGGCAGTACCGACCGACCGGGAGGACGAGTTCTTCCCGCACCAATACATCTCCAAATTCGTGCGCTCGGTCGCCGTTGCTGCCGTCGATCTGAGCACCGGGGCCGTGCTGGAGGCCGATCCCGCGAGCATAGATCGCTTGAACCTCGCGGCCGGCGCAAGCTGCCAGGTGGCGCGCAAGCTGCCGCACATCGTCATGGTATTTGACGAATCGAGCTTCGATGCCACCATGATGCCCGGCATCAGCGTGCCGCCGAACTATCGCGAGCGCTTTCGGTCCTCCGACGGCAAGATTCGCTTCTTCATCGTCGAGGGCGCCGGCGGTCCGAGTTGGTACACCGAATACAACGTGCTCACGGGGTTATCGGCGCGGTCTTATGGCCGCTTTGCCGAGTCGGTCACCCGCCTGGCGGCCGGGCGCGTGAAGCGCGGCCTGCCTGACGCGCTACGCAAGTGCGGCTATAGCACTTATAGTCTCTATTCCTGGTTCGGCGCCTTCGTCGGTGCGCGCGGCTTCCACACAACCACCGGCATCGAGCATTTTCTCGACGCCAAGCAGATGCACACCGGGCTCGCCGATACCGACAGTTTTTTTTATGACTATGCGGCGCGAGTGATCGCGGACGATCAAAGTCATGGTCCGGTATTCGTGTTCATCAATCTCGCGATGAACCATTTTCCATGGGATTTCCGTTACCGTCCCGACCTCCTGCCCGGCTGGGTCAATCCTGGAAATCCGTTCCAGATCGACGAATATCTGCGCCGCCAGGAGATGAGCGCCCACGACTACTCGCAATTCAAGGCGCGTCTCGCGCGCGAATTTCCCGACCAGCCGTTTCTGATCGTGCGGTTCGGGGATCATCAGCCGCTGTTTGCCAAACGCTACGTCGATCCGACGCTCGAGCAAGCCGAGGTTGCGCTGCGCATCCTGCGGCGCGATCCACGTTACTTCACCACTTATTACGCAATCGAGGGCGTCAACTTTAAACCCGGCGATTTATCTTCTGCGCTCGATACGCTCGACGCGCCCTATCTTCCGCTCGTGGTGCTGGAAGCGGCAGGGGTGCCGCTCGATCCCACCTTCGTCGAGCAAAAGCGGATCCTCAGCCGTTGCCGCGGGCTGTTCTATCTCTGTGCCGACGGCGCCGAAGCGCGGCGCTTCAACCGGATGCTGATAGACGCCGGCCTGATCCAGGGCTTCTGAAGACTCCCTGCCGTCATTCCGGGGCGCGCCGAAGGCGCGCACCCGGAATCCATGATCACAGGCTGTGGTTATGGATTCCGGGCTCCCTTGCTACGCTCGGGCCCCGGAATGACGGCCCAATTGCCGACTTCTACGGAAGAATCACCCGCGCTGCTTGACCTTGAAATGACAAATTCAATGCCCTTTATATGACAGCGGTCCGTGTGCCGGACGCGAACGTTGTCATTGCCGGGCACGGGCCGTCCGCCATGCCCCCCTCGCTTGCATCTCTGACCAGCCGTTGGGCCGCAGGAGACTCCCTGCGCCGCAGGCTCGCTATTGCGCTGATTGCAGCGCTTCAACTCTGCGCCCTCGGCCTCCTCTTGTGGACTGAAATCGGGATCGTGCCGAAGCTCGCGTTCTGCTTTACTTGGGGCCTGCTCAATTTCTTCTGGCTCGCCGTCCTGCGCCGTCCGGTCGTGTCGGCGGCGCTGTCGCTGGCGCTGCTCGTCATCGTCATCCTGCTCTCGCGGCTCAAATACGAAATGATTTTGATGACCGTCAGTTTCCTCGATGTGATGATCATCAACGCCGATACCGTGAGCTTTCTGCTGGCGATCAAGCCCGAGCTCTATCGCAAGGTCATCATCGCGCTTTCGCTTGTCCTTCCGGCGCTGGCGCTCATCTGGTGGATCGATCCGTTTCGCGTGCGGCTGCGCACGGCGGCGGCGGGACTTATCGCCTGCACCGCCGCGCTGCTGGGCATCTCGCTCGCGTTCCCGCAGGAGGAATGGGACTCATTCGTCAGTGAGGGCTACGTCTCCAAATTCGTACGCTCGGGCGTCACCGCGATCGCCGAACTATCGACGCGCGGATATATGGACTCCGCTGCCGCCGTGACTGATCGCCTGCGCACGCTGCCGAACGAGGTCTGCGTGCCGCGCAGAAGGCCGCCCCACATCATTCTCGTGCACGACGAGTCGAGTTTTGACATCCGCGCCTTGCCCGGCGTCAAGGTTGGCGCCGATTACGGCGATCACTTCCGTTCCTTCGATGGCAAGCGCCGGCACTTCATCAGCGAAAGCACGGGCGGTGCGAGCTGGTACGCCGAGTACAACGTGCTTGCCGGCCTCTCCGCGCGCTCGTTCGGGCGCTTCGCCTACTACGTGACGCAGATCGCCGCCGGGCGGGTGGAGCGCGGCCTGCCTGCGGCGCTGCATCGTTGCGGGTATCGCACCTTCTCCATCTACCCCGCGCTTGGCGCCTTCATGAGCGCCAGGAATTTTCAGACCAGCACCGGCATGCAGCGATTTCTCGACCAGGACGCGCTGGGCACCAACCGCATCGAGCCCGATGGCTTCTACTACGACGCCGCGGTGCGCATGATCGAGCGCGAGCGCGAGAAGGGGCCGATGTTTCTCTTCGTCTATCTCGCCGCCAACCATTACCCCTGGAACCACCGCTGGCGGCCCGAGCTGGCGCCGGATTGGAAAGCGCCGGGCAATGCGCCCGACGTCGACGAATATTTGCGGCGGCAGAGCATGAGCTTTAGCGCCTATGCGGAATTGCTCGATCGGCTGCGCCGGCAGTTTCCCGGCGAACCGTTCCTGTTGGTCCGCTACGGCGACCATCAGCCGGATTTCGCCTCCGTCATGCTCGAGCCAGCGCTCGACGAGCCTGGCGTCAACCAGCGGCTGATGACCTACGATCCGCGCTATTACACGACCTATTACGCAATCGACGTAATCAATTTCAAACCGGCCAGTCTCTCTTCCGCGCTCGACACTATCGAGGGGCCCTATCTTCCGCTCGTGGTGCAGGAGGCGGCGGGGCTGCCGCTCGATCCTTCGTTCGCCGAGCAAAAGCGGATTCTCGAGCGCTGCAAGGGACTTTTTTACGCCTGCGCCGGCGGCGCGGAGGCGCGCCGCTTCAATCGCTTGCTAATCGACGCCGGTCTGATCAAGGGACTTTGACGCGCCGCGGATTCGCTTGCGCACTGGGCATGCCTCTTGTGTCATTCCGGGGCGCCGCGAAGCGGCGAGCCCGGAATCTATAATCACAGGCTGTGGTTATGGATTCCGGGCTCCCTCGCTGCGCTCGGGACCCGGAATGACGGCAGAGGTGAAGGCAGCCGCTCACAACTGTCAATCAAAGCGCCCTCTGCCGCGGATTCGCTTGCGCACTGCGCATGCTTCTGTGTCATTCCGGGGCGCCGCGCAGCGGCGAGCCCGGAATGACGGCAGACGTGAAGGTGGCCGCTCACAACTGCCAGTCAAAGGACCGTCCCATGCACCGGCCTTTCGCCACGCTCGACGTGTTCACCGACCGCCGCTTTGCCGGTAATCCGCTCGCGGTGGTGCGCGAGGCCGAGGGCCTCGAGGCGGATGCGATGCAGGCGATTGCGCGCGAGTTCAACCATCCCGAGACGGTATTCGTCTTCGCGCCAGCCGATGCGGGACACCGCGCGCGGCTGCGCATTTTCACGCCCGCGCGCGAGCTGCCGTTTGCCGGCCACCCGACCGTTGGCACCGCCGTCCTGCTCGCGTTATTTGACGGCGCCGCTGCCGGGGGCGAGCTTGTGTTGGAGGAAGGGATCGGCGCGGTGCGCTGCACGCTCGAATGGGTGAACGGCGCACGCGGCGGCGCGCGCTTCGCGATCCCGCAATTGCCGGCGCAAGCCGGGCCGGTCGCTGATCGGGCCACCGTTGCGGCGGCGCTCTCGCTCGATCCCAGGGACATCGAGGGCGCCGTGGCGCGATGGTCGGCCGGCATCCCTTTCACCTTCGTGCCGGTGGCGCGGCTTGCCGCCATGGCGCATTGCCGTCCCGACCCGGCCAAATTCGATGCCGCCTTCCCGGGTGGTGCGGCCTACGTCTTTTGCAATGAGACGGCCGAGCCCGGGCATCACTTTCACGCACGGATGTTCGCCCCCGGCATGGGCATCGCCGAAGATCCCGCGACCGGATCGGCGGCCGCTGCTTTTGCCGGCCTCTTGGCCTCTCGCCTTCCGGACGGCAGCCACGCGATCACGATCGAGCAGGGCTACGAGATGGGCCGGCCGAGTTTGCTCCGCCTTGCCGCGGAGGTCAGCGCGGGACAGCTCCTTTCCGCCGCCATCGGTGGCGACGCCGTCGTCGTGACGCAGGGCACGATCGAGGCCTGAGGCTGCCCGCGCCGTTGCGCGG
>VAZQ01000215.1 GCA_005883115.1 Alphaproteobacteria bacterium
AATACTTCATGGAGTTCCGCGACGGCGAGCCGCTCAAGCCGCTGTCGGCCGTCGGCTCTTCGCAAGGCAAGCGCGGCACCGAGGTGACGTTCCTGCCCAGCCCAAAAACGTTCACCATGACGGAGTTCGATTTCGCGACGCTGGAGCACCGGCTGCGCGAGCTCGCCTTCCTCAATTCGGGCGTGCTGATCGTGCTCTCGGATATGCGCCATCCCGTGGAGAAGCGCGAGCAGCTGCGCTACGAGGGCGGCGTCGAGGCCTTCGTCAAATATATCGATCGCAACAAAACGCCGCTCGTTCCCGCCCCGATCATGATCAAGGGCGAGCGCGAGGGTACAGCGATCGAATGTGCGCTGTGGTGGAACGACGGCTACCACGAGGCGCGACGGCTACCACGAGGCGGTGCTGTGCTTCACCAACACGATCGCGCAGCGCGACGGTGGCACCCATCTCGCCGGCTTCCGCGGCGCGCTCACGCGCCAGGTCACCGGCTATGCCGACAAGAGCGGCGTGGCGCAGAAAGAGCGGGTTGCGCTCACCGGCGACGATTGCCGCGAAGGGCTCACGGCGGTCCTCTCCTGCAAGGTGCCGGACCCGAAATTCTCCTCGCAGACCAAGGACAAGCTCGTCTCCTCCGAGGTCCGCCCGGTGGTCGAGGCGGTCATCAATGAGGGCCTGCAGTATTGGCTGGAGGAGCACCCGGCGGAGGCCAGGGTCATCGTCGGCAAGGTGGTCGAGGCGGCGGCGGCGCGCGAGGCCGCGCGCAAGGCGCGCGAGCTCACGCGCAAGAAGGGCGCGTTCGACATTTCCTCGCTTCCGGGCAAGCTCGCCGATTGCCAGGAGCGTGACCCCACGCGATCGGAACTGTTCATCGTCGAGGGCGACAGCGCCGGTGGCTCCGCCAAGCAGGGCCGCGATCGCGCGTTCCAGGCGGTGCTGCCGCTGCGCGGCAAAATCCTCAACGTCGAGCGCGCGCGCATGGACAAGATGCTGTCCAGCCAGGAAATCGGCACGCTGATTACGGCGCTGGGGACCGGGATCAGCGACGAGTTCAATCCCGACAAGCTGCGCTACCACAAGATCATCATCATGACGGATGCCGACGTCGACGGCTCGCACATCCGCACGCTGCTGCTCACCTTCTTCTACCGTCAGATGCGCGAGATCATCGACCGCGGCCATCTCTTCATCGCGCAGCCGCCGCTCTACAAAGTGGCGCGCGGCAAGTCGGAGCAATATCTCAAAGACGAGCGCGCGCTCGAGGACCATCTCATCGCCAGCGGCCTGGAAGACGCGGTGCTGCAGCCCCATTCCGGCGAGCATCGCGCCGGCGAGGATCTGCACCAGCTCGTGGAGCAGGCGCGCGCGATCCGCAACGTGCTCAACGGATTGCACAGCCGCTACAACCGCCGCGTCGTCGAGCAGGCGGCGATCGCCGGCGTGCTCACTCCCGATATTTTCGGGGATGCGCGCAACGCCACCGAAGCCGCGAAATACATCGCGCGGCGGCTCGACGCGTTGTCGGAAGAGACGGAGCGCGGCTGGCAGGGCGAGTTCACGGAAGCCGAGGGCTTCCGCTTCGAGCGCACCGTGCGGGGCGTTAAAGAGGTTGCGATCCTCGATCAGGCGCTGCTCGGCTCGGCCGACGCGCGCAAGCTCGACGAGCATGCGGCGACGCTGCAGCAGACCTATCCGCGTCCGGCCACGCTGCGACGCAAGGACGAGGAGAGCGCGATCCACGGGCCGGTCGGCTTGTTCGAGGCCGTGACCGATGCCGCGCGCAAAGGCCTCGCGCTGCAGCGCTACAAGGGTCTCGGCGAGATGAACCCCCATCAGCTCTGGGAGACCACACTCGACACCAACGCTCGCTCGCTGCTGCAGGTCAACGTGAAGGCGATCGACGAAGCCGACGACATCTTCACCAAGCTCATGGGCGACATCGTCGAGCCGCGGCGTGAATTCATCCAGGAGAACGCGCTCACCGCCAGCGTGGACGTGTAGGCGCTAGGCTTGCGCAATCGGTTGTCGTGATCAGGGTGTAGGGCGCAATAAGCGCAGCGCATTGCGCCGCAGTGCCGCAATGCCCTGCAGCGCAGGCGTCTCAGGCGCGTTGCGCGCCCTGCTCATCAAGGCGTGGGACTATTTCCGCAAGCTTGGGGCGACTCGACGCAGCCGGGGAGTTCGGAGAGACATGGATGGCGCAATGCGCTTCGCTTATTGCGCCCTACGCGCTAGCTTCCACGCGCGGACTATCTGCTCCGCGTGTATTCCGGCCGAACTTTTATTGTCATTTTTGGCTTCTGCCTCGCCTGTGGCACCGCTGTCTTGCCTTTGATTCCGCCGGTGTCGCCGCCGACGTTTTTCTGCGCTGAGAAGGCCGCGGGCACGGCGATAAAAACGAGCGCAGCACTGATAGCAAGCATGCGAGCGAGCATCGGATACTCCTTTTGCCTAGTCCGGGTCCGAGAGCACGGATCGCCAGCGTGGACGTGTAAGCGCCGGCCTATTCCTCGCTATAGCGGCAGGCGAATGGCAGGGGAAAAAATGTAAATCAGCATCGCAATGCCAGCGAGCGCAATAGCGTAACCGAGCAAGCTGCCAAGGGGACCGAACCTGTCACTGGGACGTTCGCTCATGTCCGAAGACATACGATCATCCGGTCCGCTCCGGTCGGCGGCGGCCGCGGCTCTCGGTACCGTGAAAAAGATGTACAGCAAATAGAGGTCTATCAAAATGGTGCCGGCCAAAACGCTGTAGGCCCATGGGCTCTCCACCAAATTCAGCTCGATCAACACCCGGGAGAGTCCGAATCCGACGACCCATGCATCAAAGCTCATGCATATCCGACGGAAGGTTTCGGCATCCAGCCGCCGGATGACATAGGCGCCAAGCGGTATTCCAACCAAAACGATGGGAATAAACACCAGTAGGATGTTCTCGCTTTCGGCCACAAACAGCCCCAGGTGGTAATACACAATCGCGGTCACGCTCGACTCAGCTACGCGAACCAATGCGAGGCCGGCCCGAAACTCGTTTTTGACGAGACCTTGGTTGTTGAACAAAATCGCTAAGGGGGGCCCTGAGATCGTCGTTACCGAATACAGGACGCCCAGCGCCGTTCCAAACGGAAGACCGATGGTCCATGCCGAGCGAATCGGCCTGCGCCAACCGGCGGCCTGGATCAGGATGAGAGGCAGAATGACCGTGTAGGTGCCAAGCTTGATCCAGCCGGGGTGAACGGAGGCGACGACAAAGCCTCCGATTGCGATGCCGGGCAGCAGCCCGATGAGAATGGGAAACACCCTTTTCAGTACAGCCGGAACGCCATTGCGATTGATGAACAGGACGTAGAAATTAATGAGGACCTCGACCACGACGACGGCGGGATTGAGGATGCGATTTGTATAAAAAAGGAGCCCGAGCGGCACGGTGAGCGAAGAAAAGCCGTAACCAATGGCGCCATTTACAAAGGCGGCAAACAAAGCGATGCCGGCAACAATGATCAGCGCGGTATCAAGGCTAGGCATCGTCGGTTTTTGCTATCATCGGCGAAATGGGTCTCGACGAACTGCCCTGCAACGTATTCGTCCCGGCTGCTGTTCCCGACCGCATTCCTCGGCTTGCTTTCGATGATGCGGTTGTAAACAGCAATTATACGTTTGAGACGATAGGCCCACCGATCCCGATAATCGCAATCACAACTACGGTCCAGATGACCCGATCAATAGAAGAGTAAGAAGGCTCTCGCGTATCGCTCACCGGTTCCTCCGAGACTCAACGGTTTTGCCGCATGCTCAGCCTGCCGCAGGAAGCCAGAAATCTTGGGGCAGACCTCATTCTGCATCGAGACGCGCCGCTCGGCGCCTCCCGTGCCTGGGACCGAAAGGATAACACACCTTCACACGGCCTGCTGCGCTGCCGCGAACTCATCCAAGAGAACGCGCTTACCGCCAGCATGGACGTGTTAGTGCCAAACCGGAACGAGATTAGGGTTGAATGTCATGGCCGCGCTTGGGGCATCCGCCTCTTGTGCAGCAAGAGCAAAGGTGCGGATGACCGGGACAACCGCCGCCGGCCATGATGCAAGGGAGTGTTGAGCTAAGCCTAACTACGCTGCGCCTTTGCAGTTGGCTCCGCGCGGCTTCTTCGTGTTGGCGGCTTCGTGTTGGCGGCGTCGCGAGCCAACCGGAGCGCCCGCAAACGCGCGGTCTTTTCGCGCATCGCTTTCAGCTGGGCCTGATAATCGGTCATCGCTTGCTCCGCCTCGCGTGATTGCTGTTCCTTCTTGAACAGCGCTCCGGCGCGACGGCGCGCTTCTTCGGTATCCATGCTCAATTGGAACTCCATGTAAGGCCGCAGAGAAACATGGCCTCTCGATTTTGCTCAGTGACCATGCGGCTGATCAAACAGATGTCGCGACCCGCACTTCTCTGCGGCGGGCAACTTCGGACGCGCATCGTCTGAATAGATGAACTCTATATGGTTACAATTGCACAAAATAACAAGGCGTCTCCATAGGATCGATGTCGGCTTTAGCCTCCTGGGGTGCTCTGATGTGAAACGGCCTCGGACTGAGTCTTTCTCATCATGTCCTCGTCGCAAACCGCAGCGAGGATCGAACCTTCATGATTGCCGTATTGCCGCAGACAGGACAGCGCCATCATACGCCAACGGGGAAGCCGCCGCAGCAATCTGTATCCTTCGTGGATGACACTCTCCTTGTGGCGGCGTTCTGCGCGCTGACCGATCAACCCGGACGGCAGCAGCCGTTACCTCGTGAGATTGTAACGGATGAAGGCGTCGCGATCGGTGGGATTATTCCCCAGCCCCCTGTTAAGCGGAAAAGACTGATTGAGTTGGTTGATC
>VAZQ01000216.1 GCA_005883115.1 Alphaproteobacteria bacterium
CGGCGCCAAGGTAGGCGCGACCGTGCTCACCCGAGCGCTCGCAGGACTCATACCCGCAGCGCGCGCCGACGTAGTCGTCGGGCTCGACGCGCCCGATGACGCGGCGCTCGTCGATGTCGGCGGCGAAAAACTCTCGCTGCAGACAGTCGACTATTTCCGCGCCATCGTCGACGATCCCTACACGCTCGGCAAGATCGCGGCCAACCACGCGCTCGGCGACGTGTATGCAATGGGCGGAGAGCCGCAAACCGCGCTGGCGATCGCCACGGTGCCCTATGGGCTCGAAAGCAAGGTCGAGGCCGACCTATCCGCGATGATCACCGGCGCGAACGAGGTGCTGCGCGAGGCCCGCTGCGCGCTGGTGGGCGGCCACACCAGCGAAGGCGCCGAGCTCGCGCTCGGCTTTGCCGTCAACGGGCTCGTCCCGGCGGCGGCGGCGCTGCGCAAGGACGGACTGACGCCCGGGGACGGTCTCATCCTGACCAAGCCATTGGGCACGGGCACGCTCCTTGCCGCCGACATGCGCGGCAGGGCCAAGGCGCGCTGGGTGATGGCAGCGATCGCCCACATGATTCAATCGAACGGAAAAGCCGCGGAGATTTTTCGCCGTTACGGCGTCCATGCCGCGACCGACGTCACCGGGTTTGGTCTCATCGGCCATCTCATCGAGATGGTGCGCGCTTCCAATGTCGACGCGACGCTCGACATCGATCGCGTGCCGCTGCTCGACGGCGCGCGAGAGACGGTGGCGCTCGGCATCTTCTCGTCGCTGCAGCCGCAGAATGTGCGCCTGCGCCGCGCCATCCGCGACCTCGCCGCGGCAGGGCAGCATCCGCTCTATCCCCTGCTGTTCGACCCGCAAACCTCAGGCGGACTGCTTGCGGCGGTACCGCTCGCGGAGGCGGAGCGATGCGTCGCCGCGCTGCGTGCGGCGGGCTATGCGGGCGCTGACCTCATCGGATTTGTGACCGAACGCAGCGCGGCGCTGGAGCCCATCAGCCTAGACCTCACCGGCCAACGCCTCGCCGAGGCGCTCGCAGGGCTATACACGACACGCGCACGGCCGCACGCGCTGCAGCAGGTTGCAGATATCACGCTCTGATGTGCCCGCTCGCCAAGCTCAGCGCCCGTTCCACAACTGTCGGCTTGCGAGTCTTGCGCCCTCGGTAAGTGATTTGAACTTCGCCCAGACGATGCTCGGGTGCACCTCCTTCGACCCGGCGAAGGTGGCAAAGCCGCAGTCGGAGCCGGCGATGACGTTCTCACGCCCGACAAGCTTGGCGTAGCGGCAGATGCGCTCGGCCACGAGCTCCGGATGCTCGACCAGAACCGTCGAGTGGCTGATCACACCGGGAATGAGCGCCTTGCCCGCGGGAAGCTTCGCGCTCTCCCATACTTTCCATTCATGCTCGTGGCGCGGGTTCGCGGCCTCGAAGGAATAAGCACCGGCGCGGATGTTCAGGATGAGGTCGACGACGTGCTTGAGCTCCAGATCGTGCACGCGCGGCCCCATATTGATGCCGTAACAGGTGTGATGCCGAACTTTCTCCGGCGCAATGTTGCGCAGCGCGTGGTTGAGCGCCTCGACGCGCAGCTGGGCCCATTTGCGGAACTGCTCTAGCGTGAGATCGGGTTCCTTGATCCAGTAGGTGACGAGGTGCGGGTCGTCGACCTGTAGCAGAAGTCCCGCGTTGACGATCGCCTCGTACTCCTCGCGCAGCGCGTCGGCGATGGCGAATAGGTATTCTTCGTCGCTCTTGTAGTAGGCGTTGCGTTGCCAATCCGCCACGCTCGCCGGCGAGATCGCGGGCATGAAGGCTTCCTCGGGCTTGGCGCCGTCGAGCGCCGCCTTGAGGTTGTCGATGTCGATCTTTAGTTGTGCCAGGCCGCGATAGGTGATGGGCGCGGTGCAAACCATGTGGTTCGGCCGCGCGGCGAGCTGACCCTGGCCATAGAACTCCGGAAAGGACTTGGCTTCGCGGGAGCCTGCCCACGGGCTTGGTCGCGGCATCTCGGTATCGACCTCGAAACCGCCGAGACGTTCGTTGACGTAGGAGACGAAGCTAGGCTTGCCGAACTCGCCGTCATCGACGATGTCGATGCCGAGCTCGATCTGTTTGCGGACGATGTCGGCGACGGCCGCGCGTAGCCGCGCGGCGTGCGCCTTTTCATCGACGCGCTTGCCCTGCTCCCTGGC
Organism: Alphaproteobacteria bacterium; assembly: GCA_005883115.1. Taxonomy (GTDB): domain Bacteria; phylum Pseudomonadota; class Alphaproteobacteria; order Rhizobiales; family Xanthobacteraceae; genus VAZQ01. Next base: position 2,198 of record VAZQ01000216.1, read on the forward strand.
CTGGACGACGTCGAGCAGATCGGCGGGCCGCGGCAGGCTGCCGACGTGGGTGGTGAGAATTCGCTCGGTGCTTCGCTTCATGCTTCCTCCCCGCTCCTTCTCGATTCGCGCACGAGGTTCACGCCAACGCTCGTTGGGCGCTGACTCTTCCGCCGTCATTGCCGGACTTAGACCCGGCAATCCATCCTTCTTACGAAGAAGATGGATGCGCGGGTCATAAGCGCGTTTACGCGCGTCCATAGCCCGTCGAAGACGGGCGTGAACGCCCTTATCGACGCGCTTCTGCCCGCGCAGGACGACTGGAGAACGACGGCCGATCCATTACATCACATCTCCCATCACCGCTTCTCCTTCCGCGGGAGGGCGCTGGTAAAATTCCGGATTCATCCGGCTCACAATCCTCTCGCGCGCGAGCGCCGCCTCAAACTCCCGGCGAATGGCGGGATCCTCCTGATGATAAGGAATGGCGCTGCCCCCTTTGCTCAGATCGATGGCGCCATAATCCATGAGCTGCTCGCCGGGGCGGCCCGCCTTGCGCGAGCGCTGGTTGTTGGGTCCGTGCCAGGCGGTGATGCGCAGCCCTTCCTTGCCGATACCGAAATGCTGATGGAACCAGTCGCCGCTCATGGGCGCGGCGGATACGAGGCCAACGGGCTCGTAATCCTGGCGCAGCACCTTGTCTGCCTTGCCCTCCCGCCAGGGCGTGGTGCCGAGGATTTCCGGCCACGTATAAGTGTAGCCCTTGCCCTTGATGCAGATGAGCACCGCGGCAGAGGCGTGCTTGTGCGCTTTGGAATAACGGCCGGTCTCGTGCTGCCCGATCCACAGATAGAAGCGATTGCCGGCCATGAACGGCTCGACCCGGCGGTAGCCGGGCGAGCGGCGGTTGTCGAGCGGCAGTTCGGTATTGACGATGTCGGGAACCAGATTGGTTCGCCGCATGGCGAGCCCGCGGATGGGATCCGGCTCGATATCGTCCCTCGGCTTGAAATAATCCTCCGCTCCGGAGAAGCGTTCACTAAACGTGTACGGGCAATTGAAGATGAAGTTCGTATTGTCGATGACGTTCATGACGTTGGGCGCCGAGGTGCCGCACAACAGAAGCGCGGGCGCGCTCGCCGCATTGATGATCCGGTGATAGGCGTTGAGCGGGATGGAAAACAGTGACCCCTTCTGCCACTCGAATGCGTGCCGCTTGGCCTGCCCTTCCTGCCAGACTTCCGTCGTGCCGCGGCCTTCCACCACCAGCACGACTTTTTCATAGAGGTGCCGCTCCATGTTGAGCGCGCCGGCGGACGGGATTTCGATGAGGTAAAGGCCCCATAAGCCTTCGGTGCCGTAGAGCTGGATATAGGAGCCGCGACCGCCCAGTCGCTGCCAAGGCGCAAGCGGCAGGTCCTGCACGCGGCGCACACCGATGCCACGATAGACCGGCACGCCCTCGGCCTCCATGAAGCGGTCGTACGGCATCGGCGCGCGCTTGAACTTGCCATATCCCGCGTTCTCGCCGGCTTTCGGCTCGTGCCAATGCACTTGATCAGGAGTGTCGTGCATGGTTTTCGGGCGCTTGCCCCGTGATACTTTATTGCGCTTGACCGCCGCCTCTCGTCTCCGCCAACAGCCTGCGGACATAGTCCAGGAGCTCCGGCGGCGCCACCGCGATGCGGTCGATCGCGCGCAGGATCTCGTCCGCCCCAATCGGGCTCACGTCGAGGCTGAGCTTGGCGGCATCCTCCAGATATTCCGCATCGCCGTGCACCGCCAGGAACGCGCGCTGCAGCGCTTTGGCGCGCTCGGCCGATAAATGTGGCGGAGCCGCAAACGGCCGCGACAATGCGTAAGGCAGCTCCGCAAGCTCGATCAACGCCCGCGCCGCCTCATTCTTTGCCAGCTCGCGCGCCGTCGGCACGTCCGGAAAATCCGGATGTCGGGTTGTGCGCGCGAACTGAACGAGCACGCGAAAGTCGCTGTCGGGCTTGAGCCACTCGGGCTTGATCGACTTTACCGTCGACAAATCGACCGTGCGTCCGTGGATCTCGCCGCGCTCCATGGCGAGAAAAATCGAGGCGGTGTCGGGATAGCCTACTACCTGCTTGACGTGCAGTCCGATCGTATCGCGCAGTATGATCGGCACGTCGTTGCCGGTCGCTCCTTCGGCCGTGGCGCCGAGCACGAGCGCCGGAAAGTCGGGGCGGCGCGCCTCCTCGATCGATTTTACCGGCGCGTCCTTGCGCACGAGCAAAATATAGGCGTCGTTGGTGAAGCTCGACGTGGAGCCGAGCCACGTCAGCCGGCGCGGGTCAAACTGCACGTTGGAGTTGCCGCCGAGGAGACCGAGGAGCGGCATGTTGCGCGCGAACGTGCCGATCGTGGCGCCGTCCTTCTTGTAGAGATAGTTGACCGCGCGCAGGCTGCCGGCACCCGGCATATTCTGCACGACCACGGTTGGATGTCCGGGAATAAACTTGCCGAAGTGGCGCGCAAGCAGCCGCGCATGGATATCGTAGCCGCCACCCGGGCCATAGCCGACGATCAGGTTTATCTGCCGGCCCTTGTAGAAGTCGGCGAGCGCATCCGCATGCGCAGGGACGACCGCCAATGCCGCGGCGACTACTGTCGCCGCACTCGAGCGCGCAAACATGCTTCCTCCCGGTGCAAGGCTAATCGCGCGCACCGCCGCATTCAATGGTGCTTGGCTTGGCTCGGCTCTTGCGCAGCCCGAACATGGCTTCGGCATTGCGATGGCAGATCTTTTCCATGTCGGCTCTGGGCAGCTCGAGCGACTCGATGACCGCGATCGTGGCGCGGATGTAGCCCCTTCCCTTCTCCTTATCGAAGGGACAATCGGAGGCGAACAGCACGTGATCGGCCCCGAAGAAGGACAACCCGCAAAGCGTCGGCGCGCGTGCGCCGGC
>VAZQ01000217.1 GCA_005883115.1 Alphaproteobacteria bacterium
ACTGTGACGCCGGCCGGCGCCGGCGCGCTTGCAGCTTGTCGCTCGCGGCGGATGAGCCGTCGAAATCCCCACGAGTCTTGGAAGCCGAGCCGCTGATAAACCGCGCGGCCATCGGGTGTGGCGTCGAGCACGGGCACGAGCTTCGCAGCCGCAAGATCGCGCATCGCTTCTTGCATAAGTCGCGTCGCAAAGCCGCGGCGGCGGTACTCGCCCGCAACCAGCACCATGCTGATCCAGGCGAAGCGGCCGCCATAGGCAAGCGTCGCCGTGGTGGCGACGATGCGGCCTTCCTGCGTTGGGATGGCGTAGAGCCGGCCGAGGGCGAGGAAGATGCGCCAATCGGCGGCGAGCTGATTCCACCGCGCTTCCCGCACGAGTGCGCTCACATCGTCGAGTTCCGACGGCGTGAGCGACGGCTTGACGGTGAGCCGCGGCTCAGAACACGCCATCGCGGACATCATAATGGGTGTCCTTGCCGAGGGTCGGCATGCCGCGCGCGACCCAGTCCGCCGTCCAATCGACGAGCTTGCCGAGCGGAACGCTCGGCGGGCCGAACAGCCGCCTCGCCTCGGCGGTGTTGACGAGCCAGGCGTCGGGCGCTTCGACGCCGACAAAGTGCGGCTGCTTGCCCAGACGTTTGCCGAACGCTTCTGCGAGCCAGCGGATGCTCACCGTCTCGGGCCCGCTGACATTGAGCGGGCTTGTCGGCACGGTGCAGTGGCCGAACGCCCGCAGCACCACACTATTGGCATCGCCTTGCCAGATCACGTTGACATGGCCGGTCGCAAGATTGATAGGCGTGCCGGCGAGCACGCGCGAGGCCACGTCGTGGAGGACGCCGTAGCGCATATCGATTGCGTAGTTGAGGCGGATGATGCGGCCGGGCGTTCTGCACTTGCGCGAAAAATACTGGAACATGGCCTCGCGCGCGACGCAGGAATTGGCGTAGGCGCCCGGCGGCGGTGTCGTCGGCGTCGTCTCGGTTGCGCCGCCGTGGTCGACATTGACATAAGGGTACACGCAGCCGGTCGAATAGGCGACGATGCGCGAGCCGGCGAAGCTTTCGGCAATGAGGGCCGGCACCAGCGCGTTCATGGCCCAGGTCAGTTCCTCCTGCCCGGAGGAGCCGAACTTGCGTCCCGCCATGAACACCACATTGGGAGGCTTCGGCAGCGTCTCGACCTGCCTGCGCTCGAGCAGATCGGTCTCGATGCACTCGATGCCCCAGCCGGTGAGTTTTTCGCGCACGCCTTTCTCGCTGAAGCGGGCAACACCGATAACGCGCTTGTCTGGCGCGGCGCGTTTGGCGAGACGGGCGAACGTCGGCCCGACTTTTCCGGCAACGCCGAGCACGATGATGTCGCCGGGAACCTGTTGCAGTGCCGTGATCAATGCGGGCGATGGCGCGGTCATCACCTCCTCGAGGTGCGCTACGTCGCGGAAGTGATCCGGGAGCGCTTCGGGGGATTGGCTCACGCGGTGTCCTCAAACGGGCGATGCCCGCAACAGCCTAGCGGCTCGGCCTTCGCGCCAGCAAGGCGGGCAGCGCTGGCAAAACATGCCGGCCGACGTACAATCGGCGGCAAGCGAGGAACCGGAGCCGGCGATGAAAGTCTTCATGTTTCATCTCATGCCCTATGCCTATTTGGACATGAGTTTTTCCGACAAATATCGCTCCGCCTGGGTGGTGCTGCCGAACACCTATTTTGATCCGAAGAAAGGGCACGAGCTCTACAACCGCTATCTTGACGAGCTCGAGCTCGCCGCCGAGCTCGGCTTCGACGGCATATCGGTCAACGAGCACCACCAGAATGCCTATGGATTGATGCCGTCGCCGGTGGTGATGGCAGGCGCGCTCTCACGACGGACCAAGACTGCCAAAATCGCGATCCTCGGTAATGCCTTCTGCCTGCGCGAGCATCCGCTCACGCTCTCCGAGGAGCACGCTATGCTCGACTGCATCACGGGCGGGCGGCTGATCAGCGGTATGGTGCGCGGCATCGGCGCCGAGTACTACTCGATGGGCGCCAATCCGGCCTTCTCGCATGCGCGTTTCCAGGAGGCGCACGATCTCGTCGTGCAGGCTTGGACGCGGGCCGGACCGTTCCCCTTCGAGGGCAAGTTTTACCATTTCGAATACGTGAACGTGTGGCCGCGACCGTACCAGCAGCCGCATCCGCCGATCTGGACGCCGTCCACGGGGTCCAGCGAGACGATCGAATGGTCCGCGCATCCCTCGCGCAAATACGTGTATCTGCAGACCTACAGCCCGATCGCCTCGGTGGCGCGGTTTCTCAACTATTACCGCGAGGCCGCACAGCGCCTTTACGGCTATACCGCAAGCTCGGAGCAGATCGGGTGGTGTGCGCCGGTTTACGTGTCCGACAGCGACGAGAAGGCGCGTGCGGAAGCGGCTCCCCATATCGAGGCGCTATTCAACAAGCTTTTGCGACAACCGTTCCAGATGATCTTTCCGCCCGGCTATCTCAGCGCCAAATCTTTGAAGAATATGCTGAGCCACAAGCGTTCGGTGACGGGCCAAGAGCACACCATCGATACGCTCATCGAGCAGGGCATCATCCTGTGCGGCAGCCCGGATAGCGTGCGCAAGCAGCTGGTGGACAGCCACCACCTGCTCGGGTTCCAGAACTTTCTCGCAATGCTGCAGTTCGCGACGCTGCCCCGCGACCTGACCGATAGGAACATCCGCCTGTTCGCCCGCGAGGTGCTGCCGGCGCTGCAGACGCTCACGGATCGAGAATACGCCGGCCTGCAAACCCAGGCTGCGGAATGAGCGCGTCTACAAAAGGGCTCGCGCCCGGACGTCATGCGGCGCCAGGCGACTCTTCGCGCCATTTCCGTTCCGCGCGTCGTTACCTCTGCCAAATCCGGTAGTTGAGCCCGGCGCGGACGACGTTCTCCCTGACATTGAAGGAGATGGGGCCGCCGCCGCAGGCCACGTTGCAGCTGAAGCCGTTGAGGTCGGCGTAGAGGTATTCCAGCTTCGCCGTCCACGGACCCCAAACCACGACTTCGATGCCGAGCCCCGCGGTCCAGCCGAGATTGTTGGCGTAATCCGTTCCGAACGGCGCGCCCGTCGTGTTCGCGGATAGGCGACTGATCGCCGCGCCCGCCGTCACATAAGGCATGACCGTGTCGAAAGCATATCCGAAGCGCAGGCGAGCCGTGGCGAGCCAGTTGCTCCGCATGTCGCAAGTCGGCGCGCACGAGGCCGGCGGCACGCTGCCCTTGACGCCGGACCAGGCGATATCCGTTTCCACCCCTATGACCAAGGGTTCGCCGGTTTGCAGATTGTAGCCGAGCGTCCCACCGACGAGTCCGCCGGAGATATTGTAAGTGCCGCTGGTGAGGTCGGGCACGGAGGTCCAACTCGGGTGGCCCCATGCGCCGCCACCGTTGATGCCGACATAAGCGCCGGTCCAATTATAAAGTCTGACCGCCGGGAAAGCGGGAGGGGCCGTCAACACGTCGGGCACGACCGCGGGCTCGTATACCGGGGGGCGATCGTAAACCCTGCGAGCGGGGAAAGCCGGCGGCGCATCGAACGGCCCCGGTCTGACCACTGCTTCGGCTTCCGCCGCAAGCGCCGATCCTGCAGCGGCGAACGCCGCCACAGCGATAACTGCAACTGACAACTTTCTCATGACACGCCCCCACTCGCTAGCCATCAGATTCGCCGAGCCATCGTCCTCACGCCGCCTTACAAGCTGTTCGGGTCGACCAGCGTGAACGATTCCCCGGTCCCTACATTGAGTACTTTCTCTTTCGGCGGCTCGATCCGGTTCCACCACCCGCCGCCCAGTGCCTGGAACAGCGCCGCGGTGTCGGCCAAGCGCGCCGCCCGCGCCTGCACCACTTGGATCAGCGCTTGCAGATAGGTCCCCTGCGCGGTCAGCAAAAAGATGACATTGGCGTTACCGGTCTCCACCTGCTGGCGCGCGAGATCGAAGCTGATCTTCGCGGCGCGCTCGAAGGCGCGTGCGGCTCGCAGCGCGTCGGCATCGTTTTGCAGCGCGCGCAGCACGTCGGCGACGTTTTGCGCCGCGCCGATCACGGTGGCCTTGTAACCCCAAGCCGCCTGGTCGTAGGCGGCCGCGGCCGCGCGCCGCTGATGGAGCAGGGTCCCGCCGTCGAAGAGCGTCTGCGTGGCATTGCCGGCCAATAACCAGAACGCGTTGGCCGGATTGATCAGGCCGGCGAGCGCCGAATTGATGTAGCCGCCGTTCGCGCTGATGGTGAAATTCGGCAGCATGTTTGCCGTCGCCACCCCGATCTGGGCGCTCGCCGAGTGCAATAGCTCTTCCGCTGCGCGCACGTCCGGACGTTGCTCAACTAATTGAAGCGGTAGACTCAGGGGTAAGTCCAACGGCAGCTGCAGATCCGCGAGCCTGAACGTTTCGCGCGGGCCTTCGCTGGGGAAACTGCCGGAGAGCGCCGCAAGCAAGTCGCGCTGGAACGCGAGCGCCTTGCGCAGCGGCGGCAGGGTCGCTTCGACTTGCGCGAGCTGAGCCTCTTGTGCGGCGACGTCGCTGCGATTGGCATAACCGGTATCCAGCTGCTTGCGCAGGATATCGAGCATCTTCCTGTTCAGATTGATGAGTTCGTTGGTGGCGTCGATCTGTCCGCGCAGCGCCGCCTCGGTGATCGCCGCGACCGCCACGTTCGCGGTCAACGCGAGGTAGGCGGCCTCGACCTGGAAGCGCTCGCTGTCGGCCTGCGCCTGCAGCGATTCGACCGCGCGCCGGTTTTGTCCCCTGGGCGGTGTAGAGATCGAAGGGGTTTTGAGCCGTGTTGAGGACGGGCGTAAGGACTCCGGATGTTTGCTGGCGGGTCGGATTGAAGTTGGCCTGCGCGAGAGGGAAGAACTTGCCCTGCTGGGCATAGACCGCTTCCTTCGCGACCCGCAGCGCCGACATGGCCGATTGCAGAGTGGGATTGTTCTGCAGCGATCGCTCGATCAGCGAGTTGAGCGCACGCGACCTGAACAGCCGCCACCACTGCTGCGGAATATCACCGCCTTTCACGAAACGCTGCGCTTGGCCCGTGGGCGCGTCGGTTGACGAGGTGCGTGGCGGGAGCGGTTCAGGGGTATAGCGATCGGCCTCAGGGGCGGCGGGATGCAGAAAATCCGGCCCGACCGCAATGCAGCTCGACAGCAGCACGGCCGCCGTCAAGGCGGTGGCGACCTCGGAAAAACGCCTCAGCCACAAGCACATACGGCGACGCCTTACGGATCGTACAAACCATGATGGCTCTTGCCGGGCCTCTCCGGACCAAGGGCTGCCCGATCATAGTTTCGTTTTTAGGCTTTGCTGTAACGCCCCTGCCACAGTGGCAAACATTCAATGCTGAAGGAACTGTGATCAATCACAGTAGAATTCGAGGCCTGCCAAACTAGATTGCGGCAGGAATAGGAACGGCGCGGGCGCCAGATATCAATACGTAAACAGCTCTGCGCGTATTCGAGCCCATCTATAGCAGCCGGGAAAACAACGAATACTCGCGCGCCTGCGGATGCTGCCGTCAGAGCCAGAAGGGCAAACCGATCTACTTGCGTGCAGACAAGATGGTCTCATATGGTAAATTGATGAAAGTCTCGCGCATGGCGGCCTACTTCGAGGTCACGCTGATAAAGGTGCGTTGGCCATGACGGCATTCGCAATCACAAACCAGCCGAACCTGCGGCACTGGACGATTAGTGCCGGCATCGTTGTGCTTGTGCATGGGGCCATTGCAGCGGCGGTGCTGAGTTGGCGTAATGCGACTGCGCCGATGGGGCGTCCTGGCCCCGTGGTCATCGAGCTCGCACCCATGCCGGCCGCGCCGCCCGCTGACCAGGCCACCGTTCCGCCGGCCACGGCGCCAGTGCCTTTCCTGGCGCAGCCGAACCAGCCGCCCGAGAGGGTCGAGGAAAACAAGGAGAGGACCGCGGCGAGGAGCGACCAAACGACGGGCCCATTCGAGGAGGCTCCGTCGGCGAGCGCGCCCGTGACGTTGGCGCCGCCGGAGGAGCCGCAGACGCGAGCAGCGAGAGGGGGCGCTGCCCCCGGCGCCGCTTCGTCCTACCAAAATGAGCCGATCGACACCCGCATCGGCGAGCCGCGGCGTTTTAAGAACGCGACCAGAGCGAGCGATTGGAAAAAGGCAATCACAGGTCATCCGTCGAGCGCGGCCGGTCCGTCGAGGAATTTCGGTGCTCGTCTAGCGGCTCGTGGCCCAGCCGCTTCCGGCGATGTTACCGGCAGCCCGGCAAGAAGCTCGGTCGGCATGCTCACGCAGGATATTTCGGGTGTTGGGAGCAGCAAGCCGATAAACGGTGCTGAGGCCGTGAAGAACGCCGTTGGGATTGCGGCAACGACAGGCAATAATGCCATAGGTAGCAACCCGGGCACCGCAACCAACGCGATCGGCCTTGCCGTCCCGCTTCGCGCGAGCTTGCCGAAGACGAATAGCAGGCACGGCAGCGTCGGTTTGCTCGCCTCCAGCGACGCAACGCCCAATGGCGTGATCAACGGCACGGCCATGGTGCGTCCAGCCTCAGCCACCGCCGCAATCGGCGGTCCCGCAAAGAACGTTGGCGGCGT
>VAZQ01000006.1:0-5540 GCA_005883115.1 Alphaproteobacteria bacterium
GTGCGCTGAGCAGCAACTGCATCCAGATGGCGCCCGAGATTTCCACCATCGCAAAATGCGCGGCAAAGGACAGGAATACGCCCAGGCAGAAGATTTCGAGCGAGTGCTGCCCGCAGACGATCGGCGCCCACAGCCAACGCGATTTCAGCACCGGCCACTCGCGGGGAATGAACCTCACCGTCACCACCGCCAGCGCCAGAAAATGCGCAAAGCGCAGCGCGTCGAGATTGACCTTATCGATCGGGTAGATCAGCTGCTCCAGCCAGTGCGGAACGTATTGGCCCATGCCGGGCAGATACCAGGTCAGCGTAATAACGAAGGCGAACAAGAGATACGCGACCGCTACGCCCAAGGTGATCCGCGACTGCAACACCGCCCCGAGTCGTTGCGCTCCCCCCAGCGCGCACCAGGCGCCGAACACGAACAGCAATTGCCAGGCAAATGGATTGAAATACCAATGTCCGCTGGGATAGCTCGGTAGGTTCCAGTTGAATTCCCAGGTCAGCACATAGAGCAACACCGAAGCACCGAGCGCAAGCGAAGCTCTAAACTGCAGCAACCGCAGGATCGGCGGAAACAGCAGCAGCAGCACGATGTAGAGCGGCAATATGTCCATGTTGGCCGGCTTGAACTTGAGCAGCAGCGCCTGGACGATCGTCACCTCCGGCTGTTTGAGAAAGTCGAGAATATTCATCTCTTCGGCGTAAAGCGGGTTCTCGAAACTGGTCGCGACATAGGAAATTTCGGCGAGATAAATCGCGAACAGGAACACGTGGGCGACATAGATCTGCCAGACCCGCCGCAGGATATGCGCGCCCGCGATCATGAACCCGCGTTCGCGCATCTCCTTGCCGTAGACGAAAGCCGCGGTGTAACCGGAGACGAAGACGAAGATTTCGGTGGCGTCGCTGAAGCCGTAATTGCGGATCGTGCCCCAAGCGACCACGTTCGAGGGGATATGATCGAGGAAGATCAGCCAGAGCGCGAGTCCCCGAAACAAGTCGAGCCGCAGATCGCGTCCAGTGGTAACCACAGGGGCGTGCATTGGCGGCGATCTTTCAAGCGGTGACGGATGCATTTAGATCTAGTGGACCTTTGCCGGGTTTGGAATCACCCCTCGCGACGGTTGCAGGCCCGGCGCTTAGGCTGTTCACTACGCTCGCACACGCGACACAGTGCCCGGAGCAGGTAGAGGCTCTCCGATGGATGCCCCTAAAGCAGCGTATCGTGCCGTGACCCGCCAGATCGAGGTCACGGCCACGCCCCGCTTCCTGGCCGACCGCTCCTCGCCCGAGAACGGCTATTTCTTTTGGGCCTATACCATTACGCTCACTAATCGCGGGCGCGAGACCGTCCAACTCAAAACTCGTCATTGGCGCATTACCGACGCGCAAGGTCGCCTGCAGGAGGTGCGCGGCGCGGGCGTGGTGGGGGAGGAGCCGGTGCTCAAGCCAGGCGAGAATTTCGAATATACCAGCGGCGTCCCGCTGCCCACGCCTTCAGGTTTCATGAGGGGAACCTACGGGATGGTGACCGCGGCCGGCGAAAAGTTCGACATCGACATTCCTGCCTTCTCGCTCGATGCCCCACAGCGGGAGCGCACGATCAATTAGACCACGTTCATTGTATTGACCTCCTAGGCACCCTTTCGGTGCGCTCCCTCTTCTGTCGGCAAAATCGAGTTCGCCGCTCGCGCTCCAGTGCGAACGACATGCGCTAGGATGCCGGCCCAGCCACATCCATCGGCTCGAATACATAGGTCGAGTTGCAAAACTCGCAGGTAACCGTGATCTTGCCGTTCTCGACCATGTGGTCGCGGTCGTCCTGGGGAAAGCTGCGCAGCATTCGTTCGACGCGTTCGCGCGAGCACGAGCACTGGGCCTCTAAATCGCGGCTGCGGAAAACGCGCACGCCCCGTTCATTGAATAGCCGGTAGAGCAACCGTTCGGCCGAGGTATCGGGGTCGAGCAGCTCGACGTCCTCGACGCTCGCAACCCGCGCGCGGCCTTCGACCCAAGCGTCGTCCTCGGGCGCTGTCGGCAGCTCGATCCCCTCCGGCACGTCACCGGGGTCGAGGTCTGCCCGCTGGACGCGCTCCGGCGACTGGGGCAGGAACTGCAACAGCAATCCGCCCGCGCGCCAGTGGTGTCGCGCGCCACCCGCGCCCGCTCGCAGCTCCTCGGCGACAGCCAAGCGCACCCGGGTGGGGATCTGCTCCGAGCGCAGAAAATACTCGTGCGCGGCATGTTCGAGGCCCTTGCCTTCGAGCGCGACGATGCCCTGGTAGCGGGCGGTGTCCGGTCCCTGGTCGATGGTCATGGCCAGATGGCCGCGGCCGAGCAGCGCGCCCGCATCGGCGGCGCCTGCCGCAATGGCGGTCGCGACGCGAGCAGAATCGAAGCGGGCGCAGCCGCGCACCTTGCCAGGCGTGGTGTAGTCGATGACCAGCATTCGTACCGGCCCGTCGCTCTGAGTCTGAAGGATGAAGCGGCCTTCGAATTTCAACGTTGAGCCGAGCAGCACGGTCAGCACGATGCCTTCGCCCAAAAGCTTCGCCACCGGCGCGGGATAGCTGTGACGCGACAGGATCGCGTCGATCGCCGGGCCAAAGCGCACGACCCGCCCGCGCAGGTCCAGCGCCTCGACCTTGAAGGGCAAGATCGTATCGTCGGCGGAGGTGGCGGCGGGCGCGCGTGCTGGAATTTCCATGCGGGGGTCAGACATGCTGGTTCGATATGTAATGTCGAGCGTCGAGGAGTTCATGCCCCGGCTCGAATTTCAGCGGAATCGGCTGCCGCTGCGTGGCAGCATCCAGCGCGCGTTCAACGCGCAGACCAAAACCCTACCGGGCGCTCAAGCACCAGGCCAAAATGCCTTTTTGGGCGTGCAGGCGGTTCTCGGCCTCGTCGAACACAATCGACTGCGGCCCATCGATCACTTCGTCCGTGACCTCCTCGCCGCGATGGGCCGGCAGGCAATGCATGAAAACGGCGCCCGGGTTGGCCAGCGCCATGAGACGGGCGTTGACCTGGTAGCGCGTGAGCAGGTTGTGCCGGCGTTGGCCATCCTTGTCGCCCATGGAAACCCAGGTATCCGTTACCACGCAATCGGAGCCGCTCACCGCCTCCTCGGGCTCGCTGCCGATGTGAATCGCCGCGCCTGACGTTTTCGCCCAGTCGATCAACCATCTTTTCGGAGCGAGCTCGGGCGGGGTTGCCACTTGTAAGCGAAAATCGAACCGCTCGGCGGCATGCATCCAGGAGGTGAGAACGTTGTTGGAGTCACCGGTCCAGGCCATCTTCGAAAGTCATGAGGTCGGCGAGCACCTGGCAGGGATGCGAGCGACGCGTGAGACCGTTGATGACCGGCACGGTGGCATGCCGCGCAAGCTCGGTCAGAATGTCATGATCGAGCGTGCGAATCATGATGATGTCCACATAGCGCGAGAGAACGCGCGCCGTGTCGGCGATCGTTTCGCCTCGCCCCAGTTGCATCTCCTGCCCGGTCAGCAGGATGGCCGCGCCTCCGAGCTGGCGCATGGCGACGTCGAAGGAGACGCGGGTGCGGGTCGAGGGCTTATCGAAGATCATAGCAAGCGTGCGCCCCTCGAGCGGCCGCGCATCGACTTGGCGGCGCGCCTTCATAGCGCGGCTCGCCTCGATCATCCCGCGCAGCTCTTGCGCGGGGATGTCGATGAGGTCGAGGAAGTCGCGGCCCTTCATCTCGCCGCTCCTCGTTTTTGCGGCTTTTCCTGCGCCTTGGCGATGCGAGCACAGGCCCGCTCGAGGCGCCTGACCGCTTCCGCTATCTCCTCCTCGCTCACGATGAGCGGCGGCAGCAGCCGCACGACGTTGTCGCCGGCCGCGGCCGTGATCATCTTCTCTGCCCGCAGCTCGTCGACGAGCTCAGCACTCGGCACGGCGGCGCGCAGACCGACCAGGAGCCCTTCCCCGCGCAGTTCGGCCACTACCGTGGGATAGCGGTCGGCGATCGCGGCGAGCTTTTGTTTGAGCACGAGCGAGACCCGGCGCACGCGCTCGAGAAAACCGTCGGCGAGCACTACGTCGAGCACGGCCCCAGCAGCGGCCATCGCGAGCGGGTTCCCGCCAAAGGTCGAGCCGTGCGTGCCCGTCGTCATGCCCTTGGCCGCCTCCGCCGTGGCGAGGCAGGCGCCCAGGGGAAAGCCACCGCCCAAAGCCTTGGCAAGCGCCATGATATCCGGCGTGACGCCACAGCGCTGGTAGGCGAAGAACTCGCCAGTGCGGCCGACGCCGGTTTGCACCTCGTCGAACACCAGCAGCAATCGATGCTCGTCGCACAGCCGCCGCAGCGCGCGCAAGAATTCGCTTGGCACAACGCGCACGCCGCCCTCGCCCATGATGGGCTCGATCAGGATCGCGGCGGTCTCGGGCCCGACCGCCCGCTTGGCCGCTTCGAGATCGCCGAACGCCACCTGGTCGAAGCCCTGGACCACCGGGCCGAACCCGTCGAGATATTTCTTCTGACCGCCGGCGGCGAGGGTGGCGAGGGTGCGGCCGTGGAAGGCGCCCTCGAACGTGACCATGCGGTAGCGTTCGGGCCGACCGCTCGCCGACTGATATTTGCGCGCCATTTTGATCGCGCATTCCATGGCTTCAGCACCGGAATTGGAGAAAAACACCACGTCCGCGAAACTCGCGGCGCATAGGCGTTCGGCGATCCGTTCGCTCTCGGGGATGCGGTAGAGGTTGGAGACGTGCCAGACCTTGTGGGCCTGTTTCGTGATCGCTTCGACGAGGTGCGGATGCGCGTGGCCGAGCGCATTGACGGCAACCCCCGACGTGAAATCGAGATAGCGGTCGCCATTGGTCGCGACGAGCCAGGCGCCTTCGCCGCGTTCGAAAGCAAGATCGACGCGCGCGTAGGTCGGCAGCAAATGCGATATTTGGGCGCTACTCATCGACGAGCCGACAATCCGCAGAAACGAAACGTGCCGCCTCTCCGGGCGGCACGGTAAGGTATTCTATTGCTGCGTGCTCGCCTGTCAACATCAGGCAAAGGCCGCGCCGCCAGCTGCAAAAGTTAGCCGCAATACACAGCCGTGCAGATAAGTGTGGACGCATTGGCCAACGTGAACAGAACATGTGGAAGCAGGTCGAGGGGACTCTTGCGCCTGACTCCCGCCATATTGTAGCTTTTCCCTCGTCGAATACGACATTTCGTGCGGCGGACAGTCACTAGCGTCAATCGGTAGCGCGGGTATGCGTCGGGCCAACTGATCGTTGCCCAGACCCGCAGTGGGATTCTGTCTCGACGTCTCCGCCGTCGCGGCTGGCGAGGAGCTTGACATGACCTGGACCGATGAGCGCGTCGAAACGCTGAAGAGGCTGTGGGCCGAGGGGCTATCGGCGAGTCAAATCGCCGCGGCGCTTGGCGGCGTGACCCGCAACGCGGTGATCGGCAAGGTGCACCGCCTCGGGCTATCCGGCCGCGCCAAGGCGCCATCCTCGGCCGCCCCGCGCCCGCGCAAGCCGCGCGTCCATTCGCACATGCTGCGGGTC
>VAZQ01000006.1:5574-26576 GCA_005883115.1 Alphaproteobacteria bacterium
GCTGGCCCATGCCTATGAGCTCGATATCGAGCCGGAGCCGGAGTTCATCGACAACGTTATCGCGCTCGGCCAGCGCCGTACCCTGCTCGAGCTCACGGAGGAAACCTGCCGCTGGCCGATCGGGGATCCCGGGCAGCCCGACTTCTTCTTTTGCGGCGGGCAGACCATCACCGGCCTGCCCTATTGCGCCTATCACTCGCGCGTGGCCTACCAGCCGCCGAACATGCGCCGGGATCGACGGCAGTTCCGAGGCTGATCGATCAACCCGTCTTCCCGAAGCGATCATCGAGCGCATAGCCGGCACCGCGCACGGTGCGGATCGGATCCGTGTGGTGGCCGCGGTTGAGCGCCTTGCGCAGCCGGCCGACATGGACGTCCACGGTGCGCTCATCGATGTAGATCTGGCTGCCCCAAACACCGTTGAGCAGCTGTTCGCGCGAGAACACGCGGCCAGGCCGCTCCATCAGGAATTCGAGCAGCCGATATTCGGTCGGGCCGAGGTCGATCGCTTGGCCGGCGCGCGAGACGCGTCTTTTCTCGCGGTCCACCTCGAGGTCGCCGAACGACAGCACGTCGGCGATGCGCTCGGGCAATGCGCGCCGCAACAGCGCACGCACGCGCGCACTCAATTCAGGAACCGAGAACGGCTTGACGATGTAGTCGTCGGCCCCGGTCGCGAGCCCTCGCACCCGCTCGCTCTCCTCACCGCGGGCGGTGAGCATGATGATCGGCAGTCGCTTGGTTTCCGCCCGCGCGCGCAATCGGCGGCAGAGCTCGATTCCGGAAAGGCCCGGCAGCATCCAGTCGAGGATGACGAGATCGGGCGACTGCTCCTTGAGCAGCAAATCGGCCTCGTCCCCGCGCGCAACCGTTTCGACCGCATAGCCCTCCGACTCGAGATTGTAGCGCAGCAGCAGCGATAGCGCCTCCTCGTCCTCCACGATCAGGATGTTGGCTTTCATTCGTTTTCATTTCTCCGCTGCCAGAGGTGCGAACGCGGTGGTGTCGCCCTTACGCCGCTGGTCGGTGATCGCGTGGCCCTCGACCATGTAATAGACGGTCTCGGCGATATTGGTGGCGTGATCGCCCATGCGCTCGATGTTTTTGGCGCAGAACATCAGATGGATGCAGAAAGTAATATGACGCGGATCCTCCATCATATAGGTCAACAGCTCGCGGAACAGCGAAGTGCAGATGGCATCAATCTCCTCGTCGCCATTCCATACCGCGAGCGCTTTCTTGAGATCGTGGCGGGCGTAGCTGTCGAGCACCTCTTTGAGCTGGGCGAGAACCATGGACCCCATATGCTCGACGCCGCGGATCAGTTTGGGTGGATGAAATTCCCCGTCGAGAGCCATGACCCGCTTGCCAATGTTCTTTGCCAGATCGCCGATACGCTCGAGGTCGTTCGAGACCCGCAGCGCTCCGACGATCTCCCGCAGGTCGACCGCCATCGGCTGCCGGCGGGCGATCGTCAGCACGGCTTTTTCCTCGATCTCCGCCTGCAGCGCATCGATTTCGGGATCGGCGGCCACGGTCCGCTGCGCGCGATCGGCGTCACGTTGCGCGAGCGCATCAACCGCATCCGCAACCTGCTTCTCCGCGAGACCACCCATCTCCGCCACCAGGCGGGCGAGCTCCTGCAAATCGATGTCGAAGGCCTTGGCCGTATGATCGGAGATGACCATCTGTTTCGTCCTGGCTGGCGAGCGGCGTTATTTAGCCGAAGCGCCCCGTGATGTAGTCCTGAGTGCGTCGATCACTCGGCGCAGTGAACACTTTACTCGTGGTGTCGAACTCCATCAGCTCCCCGAGATACATGAAGGCGGTGAAGTCGGATACACGGGCCGCTTGCTGCATGTTGTGCGTGACAATCACGATCGTGTAATCCTCCTTGAGCTCGTCGATCAGTTCCTCGATCTTTGCGGTGGAGATCGGGTCGAGCGCCGAGCACGGCTCGTCGAACAGAATCACCTCGGGCTCGACCGCAACAGTGCGGGCGATGCAGAGCCGTTGCTGCTGGCCGCCGGAGAGGCTCAGTCCATTGGCCCCGAGCTTGTCCTTGACCTCGTCCCAGAGCGCAGCACGCCGCAACGAGGTCTCGACCCGGCCATCCATTCCCGAGCGCGGGAGCCTTTCGTAGAGCCTAACGCCGAAGGCGATGTTCTCGTAAATCGACATCGGAAACGGCGTCGGCTTCTGGAACACCATGCCGATGCGCGCGCGCAAGAGGTTGAGATCCTGCTTGGGCGAAAGAATATCGTCGCCGTCGAATAGGACTTCGCCCTCCGCTCGCTGATTGGGATAGAGGTCATACATCCGGTTGAGAACGCGCAGCAGCGTGGACTTCCCGCAGCCGGATGGGCCGATGAAAGCAGTGACCCTGTTCTGGTAGAGCGGCAAGCTGATGCCGTTGAGCGCTTTGCTGGCGCCGTAGTAGAACTCGAGATTGCGGATGGAAAGCTTCTCCGCCAAGCCGCTCGTGTTGACCGGGGCGTGGGCGACGCTGGGAACGGCAACCGAGGCGACGTTCATTACGGTTTTCTCGATGCGGCAAGTGCGCGCGCGATGATCGAAAGCGAGAGCACGGTGAAGGTGATGATCAGCGCGCCCGTCCAGGCCAGCATCTGCCAGTCCTTGTAGGGCGAGAGCGCGAATTGGAAGATGACCATTGGCAAGCTTGCCATCGGCGCGTTGAGATTGCTGCTCCAGAACTGATTGCTGAGGGCAGTGAACAAGAGCGGCGCGGTCTCGCCGCTGATGCGGGCGGTCGCGAGCAGCACGCCGGTAATCATGCCGGCCTTGGCGGCGCGGTAGCACACGGTCGTGATCACGAACGCGCGCGGCGTTCCAAGCGCCGCCGCAGCCTCGCGCAACTCATTCGGCACGAGGATCAGCATGTCTTCGGTCGTGCGCACCACCACGGGTATGACGATGACCGCGAGTGCGACCGCGCCTGCAAGGCCGGAGAAATGTCCCATTGGCGCGACCATCACCTCATAGATGAACAAGCCAACCACGATCGAGGGCGCGCTGAGCAGGATATCGTTGATGAAACGCACGACGCTGGTCAGCTTGTCGTAGCGGCCGTACTCGGCCATGTAGGTGCCGGCCAGGATCCCGATGGGGGTGCCGATCAGCACTGCCAGAATCGTCAGCATGAGGCTGCCGACGATGGGATTGAGCAGCCCGCCGGTGCCACCGGGTGGCGGTGTCATCTCGGTGAAGACCGCGAGCGAGAGGCCGGAGAGGCCCTCCCACAGCAGCACGGCGAGGATCACCACCAACCAGGCCAGCCCCATCAGCGTGGCGGCAAGCGAAAGCCCCATCATGATCCGGTTGCGGCGGCGGCGCGCGGCGTAACGCGAGGTCATGGTTTCATGCGATCCGGCGCTCGAGGCGCAACAACATGTAGCGCGCTATCGCAAGCACGATGAAGGTGATCACGAAGAGGATGAGACCCAACGCGATCAGCGAGGAGGAATAGAGGTCACCGACCGCCTCGGTAAATTCATTGGCGATCGTCGCCGAAATGGTGGTGCCGGGCGCCAGCAGGGAGGACGACACCCTGTGCGCGTTACCGATCACGAACGTCACGGCCATCGTCTCGCCCAGCGCCCGGCCGAGCCCCAGCATCACCCCGCCGATGACGCCGAGGCGAGCGTAAGGCAGCACGACGGAGCGCACGACCTCCCAAGTGGTGCAGCCGATGCCGTAGGCGGCTTCCTTCAGCACGGTCGGCACGGCATCGAACACATCGCGCGAGATCGAGGTGACGAAGGGGAGCACCATGATCGCGAGGATCAGGCCCGCCGTCAGGATGCCGATGCCGTAGGGCGGACCAGCAAACAGCGCCGACAACACGGGGATATTGCCGAAGACGGCAATCAGGGATGGTTGCAGGGTCTCCTGCAGGAACGGCGCGAATACGAACAGGCCCCAGATGCCGTAGATGATGCTGGGAATGCCGGCCAACAGCTCAATGGCGATCCCAATGGGCCGCCGCAACCACATTGGGCACAACTCGGTCAGAAACACAGCGATCAGCAGCCCGACCGGGACCGCGATCAGCATCGCAATAAACGACGTGACGAGGGTGCCGTAGATCGGCGCGAGCGCGCCGAATCTGTCCGTAACCGGATTCCAGCGCTCCCCGACAAGGAAATTGAAGCCGAAAGCGCGGAGCGCCGGCAGCGAGCCGTCGATGAGGGAAATAATGACGCCGCCGAGGATGACCAGCACCGCGAGCGCTGCGGCGCGGATGAGAACAACGAAGAATACATCGATGCCACGCAGCCGATTAAACGCTTTGGCCCGCGCGGCGACGCCGTAGGCTTCGACGAGATCGCTCTGCAGCGCAACGTCGACCACGGATCGCCTCCTCATGGACTGCATCCCGGGCTGACGCCAGCAACTCAACGGGCCATTGCGTAGAGCGGCTTGCCCGATGCGTCCTTCACCTCGCCCGCCCAAGTCTTCTTGACGCTGTCGACGACGTTCTTCGGCATCGCAATGTAATCGAGTTCCTCCGCCATCTTCGCCCCGTTCTCGTACGACCAGGCGAAGAATTTCAGCGCCTCGGCGGCAGCCGCCGGATCCTGCGGCTTCTTGTACATCAAGATCCATGTCGCCGCCGTCATCGGCCAGGATTCCACGCCCGGCTGATTGGCGAGAATGACGCCGTAACCCGGCGCTGAATCCCAGTTGGCGTTGGCCGCAGCTGCCTGGAAAGTCGCGGAAGTGGGCTCAACGGTCTTGCCGGCCTTGTTGACCATTTTTGTGTAGGTCAACTTGTTCTGCTTGGCATAGGCATACTCGACATAGCCGATCGAGCCTTTCGTCTGCGCGACGTTGTTGGCAACACCTTCGTTGCCTTTGGCACCGATCCCAACCGGCCACTCGACCGACGTATTGAAGCCTACCTTCCATTTCCAGTCCGGACTGACTTCGGCCAGGTAATACGCAAAGTTATATGTCGTACCTGAGCCGTCGGAGCGATGCACGACGGCGATCGACTGCGACGGCAGCTTGGCGGACGGGTTGAGCTTGGCGATAGCTGGATCGTTCCAGGTCTTGATCTCGCCGAGAAAGATCTTGGCAAGCGTCGGGCCGTCGATCACGAGATCGCCAGACTTCATGCCCTCGATATTCACCACCGGCACGATGCCGCCCATGACCATCGGGAACTGAATAAGACCGCTCTCGTCCAGTTCCTTGCCGAGCAGCGGCGCATCAGAGGCGCCGAATGTGACGGTCTTCGCCTTGATCTGCTTGATGCCGCCGCCTGAACCGATTGACTGATAGTTCAGCCCGTTGCCGGTTTCCTTTTTATAGGCATCGGCCCATTTGGCGTAGATGGGATAGGGGAACGTGGCGCCAGCACCCGATATGTCGATGGCAAGCGCGGGCCCGCTCGCCGCTGCGGCGATGAACCCGGCTGCCATAAGACTGTGGAAAAGTTTCAAGGCTCTCTCCTGCTCGTTCGCGACGTAAAGCTCCAAGCGGCCACGGGTTTGACCCGCGGATCCCGTGCTTTTGCGTCGTTGAGATTCTTTGCTGGTTAGTTGCAGCGAGACGCCCGGAAGGACCGAGGTTCCCGCTCGATTCTGTCGGCGCCAGCATTCCTACGTGCCCCATGTCATCGTTCTATGATGGTCCGATGACAGTTGCATGACGGCGCAAACCATTGTGGATAGTGGCGAAGTTTCCGGTTGGCCGTCTCTGGACGGAATTCAGCGCCTGCACAGTGTGCGCAACGCGCCACGCGTGCGAGCAGCCCGAGGCGCTTGTGCGGAGGCGCGAAGTCCCTAAGCTTGCTCGTAAGTCGCCTTCCAGCATGGGGAAAGCCCTTCCCGCCGCCCCAGGCGAACACCCGCATAGGAATAAAGAGTGATGGCTGACGAAGGGCTCCCCGTCGTTGCACGCTTCGAGGTGCGCCAGCGCAGCTACCTTGCGCCGGACGGCACGGTGCTACGGCCGCTCCCCGACTTTGCCTCGGATATCCCGAAGCTGCTCGCGCTTTATCGCGGCATGGTGCTCACGCGTGCATTCGATCTTAAGGCGGTCTCCCTGCAACGCACCGGCCGGCTTGGGACCTACGCGGTCTCGCTCGGTCAAGAGGCGGTGGCGGTCGGCATTGCCAGTGCCATGCGACAGGAGGACGTGCTGCTTCCCTCCTACCGCGACAATGGCACCTTGCTCTGGCGTGGAACGAAGATGGAGGAGATTCTTTTATTTTGGGGCGGTGACGAACGCGGCAACCTGTCCTCCGGACCCGCTCACGATTTCCCCTACTGCATCCCCGTCGGATCGCAAGCGCCCCAGGCCGCGGGCGTCGCCTACGCATTCAAGCTGAGAAAGGAGCCGCGCGTTGCAGTTTGTCTGTTCGGCGACGGCGCCACCTCCAAGGGCGACGTGTGGGAGGCGATGAACTTTGCCGGGGTGCACAAGTTGCCCGTGGTGTTCGTCGCCAACAACAATCAGTGGGCGATCTCGGTGCCGCTTCAGCTGCAAACGGCGTCGCAGACGCTGGCGCAGAAGGCGATCGCCGCCGGCTTTACCGGCGAACAGGTTGACGGCAACGATGTCATCGCCGTACGCGCGGCGGCGGAGGAGGCGATCGCGCAGGCTCGCGCGGGCGGCGGGCCGCGGCTGATCGAGGCGCTGACCTATCGGCTGAGCGACCATACGACCGCCGATGACGCGGCGCGCTACCGGCCCCCCGAGGAGGTTCAGACGCGCTGGAAGGAGGAGCCGATCGCGCGGCTGCGCGCCTATCTTGTCAGCCAAAAAGCGTGGGGCAAGGCGCAGGAGGAAGAGCTCGCGGCCGAATGCCAGAAGGAGATCGAGGCGGCGATCGAACGCTATTTGGCGTCCTCGCCGCGCGCGCCTGAGACGATGTTCGATCATCTCTACGCCGAGCTGCCGCGAACCTACGCGAGCCAGCGAGCGCAGCTCAGCGGAGGCTCGGATGCCTGAGCTCACGCTGATCGAAGCGATCAATCTGGCGTTGGCCCGCGCCATGCAAGAGGATGCCAACGTGGTGGTGCTGGGCGAGGACGTCGGCATCAACGGCGGCGTTTTCCGCGCCACCGTGGGACTGCAGCAACGGTTCGGCGCCGAGCGGGTGATCGACACGCCGCTCGCCGAGCTCTTGATCAGCGGGCTTTGCGTCGGCATGGCGGCGCAAGGGCTCAAGCCCGTGGGCGAAATCCAGTTCATGGGTTTCATCTATCCCTGCATCGATCAGCTCGTGAACCATGCCTCACGGCTGCGCAACCGCACCCAGGGACGGTTGAGCTGCCCCATGGTGCTGCGCACGCCGCATGGCGGCGGCATCCGTGCGCCCGAGCATCATTCGGAGAGCACCGAAGCCATGCTCGCGCATATCCCGGGCCTGCGGGTCGTCATGCCGTCCTCGCCGGAGCGCGCCTACGGGCTCTTGCTCGCGTCGATCCGCGACCCGGACCCGGTGGTGTTCCTCGAACCGACGCGCATTTATCGCGCGGCGAAAGGGCAAGTTGAGGATAACGGCGAAGCGCTACCGCTCGACATTGCCTTCGTGCTGCGGCAAGGGCACGACGTGACCCTCATCAGCTGGGGGGCGGTGGTGAAGGAGACGCTCGCCGCCGCCGCCGAGCTCGCCGGCCAGGGCATCGAGGCGGAAGTCATCGATCTTGCCACGCTCAAGCCTTACGACGAGGAGACCGTGCTCGCCTCCGTGACGAAGACCGGCCGTTGCGTCATCGTGCACGAGGCAGCGCGCACGGGCGGCTTCGGCGCGGAAATTGCCGCGCTGATCGCCGAGCGCGGCCTCACCTCTCTCCTCGCGCCAGTCGCGAGAGTGACCGGCTACGACACCATTATGCCGCTGCCGCGGCTCGAACAACGTTACATTCCTTCGGTCCCCCGCATCGTCGCGGCCACGCGCAAAGCCTGCGAATTCGCCTGAACCCGACGGAAATTGCCATGCGCCAATTCCTGTTGCCGGATCTGGGCGAAGGCCTCGAGGAGGCCGAAATCGTCACGTGGCACGTCAATGAGGGTGATCGCGTGGTGGTCGATCAGCCGCTGGTGTCGGTCGAGACCGACAAAGCAGTGGTCGAGGTCCCCTCCCCGTGGAGCGGCCAGATCGCGCGCCTGTTCGGCGGCAAGGGCGATCTGATCAAGGTCGGCGCACCTCTCGTTGAATTTGCCGAAGGTGAGCGAGGCGATACCGGCACCGTCGTTGGCGAGCTTGGACAGGAGGAGAAAGCTCCGCGCGCAGCCGAACCGCCGGCGCCGACGCCGGCACGGACCTTGCAAGTGCTTCCAGCCGTGCGGGCGCTGGCGCGCAAGCTCGACGTCGATCTCAACCTGGTGCAAGCGAGCGGACCCAGCGGCACCATCACGCGGGCAGATGTGGAGCGCGCCGCCAAGAGTCTCGCCGAAGCGGGGCCAGCCGAGCCGCTGCGCGGCATGCGCCGGGCGATGGCGCAACGTATGGCGGCGGCGCACACCGAAGTGGTTCGCACCACGGTAACGGACGAGGCCGACATCGAGGATTGGCAGAAAGGCGAAGACGTCACGATCCGTGTCGTGCGCGCCATCGCGGCGGCCTGCCAAGCCGAGCCCTCGCTCAACGCTTGGTACAATGCGCAGGCGGGCGAGCGGCGGCTCATCAAGCGCATCGATATAGGCATTGCGGTTGATACCGAGGGTGGCCTTATTGTGCCGGTCTTGCGCAATGTGGGCGAGCGCGACGCGCGCGACTTGCGCGCCGGCATCGACCGGCTGCGCGCCGACGCCGCGGCGCGTTCGATCCCGCCCGAGGAGCTGCGCGGCGCAACGATCACGCTGTCGAACTTCGGCATGATCGGCGGACGTTTCGCAAATCTTATCGTCGTTCCGCCCCAGGTGGCCATCATTGGGGCCGGCCGCATCGACCGGCGCGTGTTGGTGCACAACGGCGCGCCCGCCGCGCGGCGCGTGCTGCCACTCTCGCTCACGGTCGATCATCGCGTGGTGACGGGCGGAGAAGCCGCCCGCTTCCTGGTTGCGCTGAAGGCGGATCTGGAGCGGGCGTCCTAGGGGGTGCGCGCTCACACGTTGGACGCGCTCACGTCGTGAGCCACTGGGTCCAGCGCTCGCGTATTTGCGCAAGTCGTGGCGCCATCCAGGCGGCGTCGTGCTTGAACGAGACTTTTTCGTTCTCCGGCCAGGCCGGCGTCTGCCGCAGCCGCGCTTCGCTCATAAGCGCGCGCGCATCGGGATTGGCCGGACCGTAGGGCAACAGCATCGCGAAATTGGCCTGGGGCTTCGCCTGCGCGACGAAATTGCAGAATTGCCACGCCGCCTTCGCGTTGGGGTCGCCTTTCGGCACCAGCAGATTGGCGTAATAGATTTCGGCGCCGTTCCAGACGAGCTCGAGCGGCACTTTATCGTCGATCAGATCGACTGCGCGCGCACTCCACATCGCTATCATATCGACCTCGCCGTCGCGAATGAGCTGTTGCGATTGCGACCCCTCGCGCCACCACACTTTGATGTGTGGCTTGATCTCGCTCATCTTGCGGAAGGCACGATCGATATCCATGGGATAGAGCTGGTCGGCTGAGACCCCGTCGGCCAACAGCGCCAAGGCGAGGCACGTGAACGAGCGGTCATAGAGGCAACGCTTGCATGGGAATTGCTCGACGTTCCAAAAATCGGCCCAGCTTTGCGGTCCGCCGTTTGGAAACTTATCCTTGCGGTACACCAGATTGGTGCCGAGCGAATAGCTGGTGATGCCGTACTCGCGCACCACGTGCGCCGGCAATTGCTCCGTCTGTGCCGCCTGCTTGTCGACCTTCTCGAGCAATCCCTCGAGCACGGCCTGGGCGTATTCGACATCGCCGAGATTGACCACGTCCCACTCGAAACTCCTGGTTTGCACTTGCGCCTTGAGCGTGGCGAACGATACGCCGCGCACGGTCTTTATCTAGATCCCGGTCTGGGCCGTGAACGGCTCGAAAAATGCCTTGCGCCAGGATGATTCCCACACGCCGCCGTACGAATTGACGTAGACCGTCCTGCCCTGCGCGCGCGCCGAGCACATGATGGCTGGCGCGCCGAGGAGCGCGCCGGCGCCCAGTGCTAGCGCCCGACGGCGCGACATGCGAGCTGTCATGACTTTCCAGGCCTTTTTGCAATGCGAGCAGCGCAGAACGCGGCTCGGTCGATAGCTTCCCAACCGAGCGCGCATGTTACATCATCTGCGCGATGAGCAAAGCTGCATCGATGCCGGCGTTCCGGGGGGCCGGCCTGATCTCCCGCGATAGTTTGACTGCTTGGCTGCTGGTGGCGCCGGCGGTCGTCTGCGTCGTCGTGCTGTTCATCGTTCCGATCGGCTACGTGCTGCTTCTCAGCGTCACCGACCCGACGGTGTCGCTCGATCATTACCGCCGCTTCTTCACCGTTCCGCTCTATGCCAACGTGATGGTCAACACGTTCCGCACCTCGCTGATCGTCACCCTCGCATGCCTCGCGCTCGGCTATCCGCTCGCTTACGTCATGGCCCGACGCGACGACGCCCTAGCCGTTATTCTTCTCGCCGCTGTGGGACTGAGCTTCTGGACCGGGTTCGTCGTCCGTACCTATGCCTGGCTGATCATTCTCGGCAACAAGGGGCCGGTAGCGGCGACCTACGCATTCGCCGGATGGGGCAGCCCGCCGCAGCTCCTCTTCACCTCGTTCAGCTCAACGCTGGGCATGACCCATGTCCTGCTCCCCTACATGGTGCTGGCGCTCTATGGCGTCATGCGCAAGATCGATCCTTCCTATATGCGGGCGGCCGAGAGCCTCGGCGCCCGCCCATTCGGCGCATTTCGCCTGGTCTTTCTTCCGCTGAGCCTTGCCGGCGTGGTCAACGGATGCGTTCTCGTGTTCACCATGTGCCTCGGGTTCTATGTCACGCCTATCCTGCTCGGCACGCCCAAGGACATGATGATCTCGCAGCTCATCAGTCAGCAGATCGAGGATCTGCTGGCCTGGGGCTTTGCCTCCGCGATCGCAGTCGTGCTGCTGGCGTGCACGCTCGTCCTGCTCGGCATCTACAATCGGTTTGCCGGGCTCGACCGGCTGTGGGGATAAGGTGATGGTGCGTTACGTTCCGCTCGTGCTGGCGTTGCTCGCCGCGATCTTTCTGGTCGCGCCGATGGCGATCATCGTACCGATGTCGTTCTCCAAGGCAATCTCGTTCGAGTTTCCACCGCCGGGCTACTGGACCGGCTATTACGCGCAGTACTTCTCGAGCCATTCTTGGCTCGAGGCCACCGCCAACTCCTTCATCATCGCGTCCGGATCGATGGCCCTCACGCTCATCGCGGCGCTGCCCGCCGCGTTCGGCTTCGTGCGCCACCGCTTCTATGGCAAGAGCGTGCTCAACCTGGTTATGCTAGTGCCAATCATCGTGCCAGCGGTCGTGAGCGCGCTCGGCTATTACAGCTTCTTGAGCCCATTGCGTCTCGTCGGTACCCACGCCGGCATGATCCTGGCGCATAGCGTCTTGTCCATTCCCGTCGCCTTCCTGGTCATCACCGCCGCGCTCAAGGGTTTCGACCGCAACCTCGAACGCGCCGCCATGAGCGCCGGCGCGGGACCGCTACGCACGTTCCTCTGGGTGACGATGCCGGTGCTGCGACCGGGAATCCTGATCGGGGCGCTATTCGCCTTCCTGCACTCGTTCAACGAGGCGGTGGTGGCGATCTTCATCGCCGGCCGCGATGCATCCACGCTGCCGAAAAAGATGTTCGAATCGATCCGCCTCGAGTCCGATCCCGTTATTGCCGTGGTCTCGACCCTGCTGACGGGAGCGGTGCTGCTGGGGGTGTTGCTCTCGTTGTTTGTTCGAAAAAGGCCGGCCTCGAGGTGAGCGCATGCAGCTTGATCCGCTGGTAAAGCCGCGTTCGATCGCGATTGTTGGAGCCACCGATCGCCCGGGTCCGGCCCGCTCCGTCATCGAGTCACTCGGCGTCATCGGCTTTTCCGGAACGATCTATCCGGTGAATCCCAAATATCCGACCGTCCGCAATCTCGTCTGCTATCCGAGCCTGACCGATCTGCCGGAGGCGCCCGACATCGTCGTGTTCAGCATCCGCAAACCGCTTCTGCGCGAACAGATGCGGCTCGCGGTCGAGCGTGGCGCGCGCGCCGCCGTCATCTACGACGCGGGCTTCGCCGAGCTCGGCGAGGAAGGCGCGCGGCAACAAGCGCAAATCGCCGGGCTTTGCCGCGAGGCCGGCATGCCCGTGTGCGGTCCGAACTGCATGGGCATCCTCAATCCGACGGCGCGATCAACTACATACAAGCAGACCGTGATGGACGCGGCCGGCCTGGCGGGCAATGTCGCCATCGTGTCGCAGAGCGGCTCGGTCTGCATCGCGCTCCTCTCTGATCTGCGCCGCTATGGCGTGAGCCTCTCGGTTTCGGCGGGCAACGAGGCGGTGACCACGACCGTCGACTATCTCGACTATCTCATCGACGATCCCGCCACCAAGGTGATCGCGACCTTTACCGAGACGGTGCGCGAGCCCGAGCGTTACGTTGCCGCGCTCGACCGTGCGGCCGCCGTCGGCAAGCCGGTCGTCGTGCTCAAGGTCGGACGCGCGGAGCGCACGCAGCGCGCGATCACGAGCCACACCGGGGGGCTCGCGGGCGAGTCGCGCGTATTTTCCGAAGTCTTGAAGGCACATCGCGCGATCGAAGTGAGCGATCTCGACGAAATGAGCGAGGTGCTTGCGGTCTGCCAGGGCGCGCGGTGGCCGCGCGGGAGGGGAATTTCGGTGATCACCGGCTCCGGCGGCCTCGCCGAACTCATCCTCGATAACGCCACCGCCGCCGGCTTGGAGCTTCCCCCGCTCTCGCCCGCGGAGCGCGCCGAGGCTGAACGCGTCATCGGCCGCATCACCGGCGACGGAAATCCATTCGATGCCTGGGGCAACGGCGATTACGCGGTCAACATTCCGCACGCCATGTCGGTCGTGAACGACAGCGAGCCGGTCGCGGCCATCGTCTATTGCGCGGATACCGGCAATGAAGGTCAGCTTGGCCATCCCGGGCGCGTGCCCGAGAACGTAAACATGCTGATCGCGGCCGCGCAGCGGTCGCAAAAGCCGCATTACCTCATGAGTTCGCGTCCGGGAGTGATGAATCTGCGCCAAGCGAAAGCGCTGCGCGATGCCGGCCTCGTGCAGATTGGCGGAACCCGCCAGGGGCTCGGTGCGATCGACCGCGTGGGTCGATATATGATGGAGCGAAAGCCGTTGCGCACGCGCCCGGCACAGTCCCGCGCACTCGCTGATTTCATCGCGGCAAGCCCTCTCCGGCGCACCATCAACGAATACGATTCGAAGCGGCTGTTGGCGGCCTTCGGCGTGCCGGTCACGCGCGAGCGGCGCGTCGCGACATTCGCTGAGGCGGCGAGCGCCGCGCGGGGGCTCGGTTATCCTGTCGTGCTCAAGGCGCTCTCGGACCACATCCCCCACAAGACGGAACTTGGGCTCGTCGCAATAAGCCTCAAGACCGAGGACGACCTTCAACACGCGTTCGCGCAGCTGAGCAACCGCCTCGCGGCGCTCGACCCGCAGCCGCCGGACTGCGCATTCCTGGTGCAGGAGTTCGTCGGCAGCGGGATCGAGGTCTTCGCCGGCATATCGCGCGATTCCGATTTCGGCCTGACGCTTGCTTTCGGAATCGGCGGCACCGCGATCGAGGTGACGCGGGACTTTGCCTTGCGCATGCTGCCGCTGCGCGAGGGCGACGCCGAAGCGATGATCGGTGAGGTCAGCGGCGCGGGGATGCTCGCATCGATGCGCGGCCGGCCGGCCGCTGACGTGAAGAGCCTCGCCGCCTGCCTCGAGGCGCTGGCGGACTTCGCTCAATGCAACGCCGATGTTCTCGACGAGATCGATCTCAACCCGATCAAGGCGCTGCCGGACGGCTGTGTCGTGGTGGATGCGCTGATCGTCGCAAGAGTGCAAGGATGATCCGTGGCCTATCTTCGCCTGCGCCAGCTCGTGAAGTCCTATGACGGCAAAAGCAATGCCGTCGACCGTGTCTCGATCGATGTCGAGCGCGGCGAATTCATCACGCTGCTGGGCCCGAGCGGCTCCGGAAAGACCACCACGCTGCTGATGATCGCCGGATTCGAGACGCCCACTAGCGGCGGCATCGAGCTCGACGGGCGCAATCTCGTTGCGCGCAAACCCTACGAGCGCAACGTCGGCATGGTGTTTCAGAACTATGCCCTGTTCCCGCACATGACGGCGACGAACAACGTGCTGTTCCCGCTCAAGATGCGAGGGTTTCCGAAACACGAGATCGGGGCGCGCGCCGAGCAAATGCTGGGCCTCGTAGGGCTGCGCCGCTTCGCCGACAGATATCCGCGCGAACTATCCGGAGGACAGCAGCAACGCGTCGCCCTTGCGCGCGGACTGGTCTTCAATCCGGATGTGCTGCTGCTCGACGAGCCGCTGGGCGCGCTCGACAAGAATTTGCGCGAGCAAATGCAAGTCGAGCTCAAACGCATCCATCGCGAGGTCGGCATCACCATGATCTATGTCACCCATGATCAGACCGAAGCGATGACGATGTCCGACCGGATCGCCGTATTCTGCAACGGCAAGCTCGAGCAAGTCGGCTCCCCACTCGATGTGTACAACCGGCCGGCGAACCGATTCGTGGGCGAATTCGTCGGCGACAGCAATTTCTTTGCCGGACGCGCCGATCCGGCGCGCCCGGGTTGGATCCAGCTGTCGGGACTGGGCCCGGTGCGGATCGCCGGCGACCTGCCGGCCGGCGAGGTCGATGTCATGATCCGGCCGGAGCGGCTGCGACTGCAAAGGCCCGACGAGGGCGATGGTATGGACAACCTGATCGACCTGATCGTCGATGATACCATCAACTACGGCGATTCCGTTTTGGTGATCGGCAAGACGCGAGGGCTGCCGCTGCGCGCCAGGCTCTCCAGCAAAGATGGTGCCGCGTTGGGCCCCGGAGCTGCATTGCCGCTCGCATGGGCGCCGGCGGATGCACATGTCCTTGCGCGGCGGTAGAATAGGGTCCGACGGCAAGGGAGGAGGAAGATGAGGGCAAGGTGGCATTTCGACCGCAGACGTCGCCGCTTCCTGCAAACAGCGGCAGCCGCTGCAGCCGCTGGCCCCCTCCTCATTACTGAGCGCACGATCGCACAAACGCGCACGCTCTACGTGAACTCGTGGGGCGGCAGCTTCACGGCCGCGCAAGAGGTCGCCTATTTCAAGCCGTTCACCGCCTCAACCGGTATCCAGATCCGCACCGTCACGCCGGTATCCTACGCCAAGATCAAAGCCCAAGTGCAATCCGGCCGCTACGAATTCGACATGACATCGATCAATTCCATGCAGTGGCTGCGCGCAAGCCGCGAAGGATTGGCCGAGCCGATCGATTGGACCACCTTCAAGCAAGGCACGCTGCCGCCGGAGGCGATCGTCGCCAACGGCCACGGCGTCGCCTCCAACATTCAAGGCACGAATCTTTGCTACCGCTCCGACAAATTCCGCGACGGCGGTCCCAAGAGCTGGGTCGATTTCTGGGATGTGAAGAAATTCCCTGGCAGCCGCGGCTTGTGCATCAACGACTCCCCGCGCACGCTCATTTTCGCTTTGATCGCCGATGGGGTCCCGGCGGATCGGCTTTATCCGCTCGACATTGACCGCGCGTTCAAGAAACTCAATGAGATCAAGCCGCACATCAAAGTGTGGTGGCGGGAGGGGAACCAATCCCAGCAGCTTATCCGCGACGGCGAGCTCGACATGATGTCGATTTGGAACGGGCGCGCCACCGAGCTCAAGCAGGCGGGAGTGCCGGTCGAACTCGTCTGGAACGGAGCGGTTCGCAGCACGAGCACGTGGTGCGTCCTCAAGGGCGCACCGAACCGCAAGCTCGCGTGGGAGTTCATCCAGTTCGCCACACAAGCCAAACCGCAGGCCGACTTCAACACGCGGCTCTATTATGGCCCCACCAATCCGGCGGCCTTCGAGTTCATCCCGCACGACATCGCCGTTGTGCTTCCGACCTACAGCGAGAACCTCGCCGTCTCGATCCGCGAGGACGACGAATGGGAGGCCGACCGCATCGTCCCGCTCGAGGAACGCTTCACCCAGTGGCTCGCGTCGTAGGATCCGTTCGTCTGAAGTGGATCGCTGCGGCACGCCGAAACGCGGCGCGGATGCCAACGGGTCAGCCGCCGATGACAGCGATGGCGTTGATCTCGATCAGATAGTCGGGCGAAGTCATTTTGCAGACTTCGACCATGGTGGAGGCGGGAGCGGGCGGGCGGAAATATTCGCGGCGCACTTTGTGGATCTGCTCGAAATGCTCCATGTTGCGGACGTAGACGTCGACCCGGCAGATGTCGTCCATGCTGCCGCTGGCCTCCTCGACCGCCGCTTTCAAATTCTCGCAGACTTGGCGCGTCTGCGCTTCGATATCGCCGATGCCGGCGATCGTTCCGTCCGCCCGGCGCGAGGTCATGCCGGAAATGAAGACGATGCGCCCGCGCGCCTCCACCATCGTCGCGTGGGAAAAATGGCCGGATGGCTGGCGGAGCTTTTTTGACGTGATCTGCTGTTTGGGCATTGCTTGCTCCTGAATGCAAGGCGTCAACCGGCCGCGGCTTGCTCTGCCCGCGCGCCCGCTTTGATTTCAACGAGGACGTTTCGGTACTGCCAATCGCTGCAGTTGAGAAGCTCATGGGGAATGCCGGGCTCGCGCCAGATCACCTCCCCCGGCTTTTCATGGGTTTGGCGCACGCGGCCGTCGTCGAACGTCATCTCGTTCTCCCCCTGCGTCAATGGCACGATGAGGTAGGGCAAAAGGTGCTGATGCCATGGCTGTCGCGCGCCGGGATCGAGAGCCACGCTCCATACCCGGACGAATTCATTCTCGAACAGGATCTTGTCACCAATCGGTCCCAGCACGCGCATGTTTGCCCTCTCCGTCTGTTAGCGGCTGACGCCGTCCTGCCCCAATACCTGCCTATAGAGCTCTTGCGCCCGGGCCAGGCGCATGGACGCGATCGCAGCGATGTGGTCGTCCGGCCGCACCAGGACCAACGTGTCGCTGGGGCAGCCCATCATCTGACGAAACCGGTCGCCGACGTCGAACAGCGATCGATCGCGCAGTCCCCCGTCGAGCGGAGCATCCCGATGCGAAATGATGCGGTGCTTGAGGCCGGCGCTATCGGCGGGAATGTTTGGCCGGCGGCGGACATCGGTGAAATAGAGCGCCACGAAGCTGTCGTCGATGAGATCGTGCAGCCGAACCGGGCGGCCGTCGCCGGCATGCAGGGCGGCGTCGGGGATGCGATCCCCGATGCGGAAGGCCCCGCGATCGGTCTTCGCGTCGCGGCATTGGCCCATGCCGTGCCCGACATCGCCTTCACGCTCGCGGTCTCTGCGGCCATGTATTTGCGTGCTGCTTGCGCCATCTCGCCGGATCCTTCCGCGGCAACCGGCCGCTGCTCGCGCGCATAGCCGTCGAGCAACGCGTCGCTTGCCCATCCGCGCGCGACCCAGGCCAGCCGCCACGGCAGGCTGATCGCATCGAGGATTCCCGTATTGAGGCCGAGCGCCCACATCGGCGTGATCAGATGCGCGGCATCACCCATCAGGAACACGCGGTCGCGGCGCCACTCGCGCGCGACGCGATGGTGGATGCGGTAGACGATGGTGTTGAGGATTTGCAGGTCGTCGACGGGACCGACGAAGCGAATGATCTTCTCGCGGAACTCGGCAGCGGTGGGCTCGGGCATTCCCGCGGCAAGCGGGTAGAGAAAGCGCCAGCAATGCGGCTGGCGCACCAGGATCATCCACTCGCTGGGATCGGCGAAATAGGCGAGATAGGGATAGTCGCGCGGATTGGCAACGTCGAGGTCGACCTTGACGTCGACCAGCAGGACGCGCTCGTCCGGCGACTCGCCTTCAACCGAGATGCCGAGCTGGGAACGAACCGTGCTGCGCCCGCCGTCGCAGGCGAGGAGATAAGAGCCTTCGACCTCGCGGCGGCCGTCCGGCGTGTCGAATGTTGCGATGACGCCGTGGTCGGATTGGCGAAAGGAGGTGAGCTGGTGCCGCAGATGCAGCGCGCCCGGCCGGCGCTCCTCAATGGCCGCGCGCAAGATCGGCTCGAGGTGATGTTGCGGCATGTTGATGACGAATGGATAGCGCGTATCTTCGCTCAACAGCGCCGTCTGCACGGAGGGGCGCGCCTTGCCGGTCGCACGCTCCACATCGCCGATCTCGTCGACGCGCAGCGCTTTGGCCAAGACCTGGTCGGCGACACCGTACCGGCGAAAGGCCTCCAGCGTGCGCGTGAGTATCGTTCCCGCTTTGGTGTCGAGCGAGAGCTCGGCGTCATCCTCGAACAACGCGAACGGCAGACGATAGAAATCGAGCCCCAGCGCGGTGGTAAGACCGACCGGGCCTGCGCCAACGATGATGATGGGCGGCTCGCTCACGCTTCACCGTCCTGGGCCGGATAGGCCAAGTCCCGGCTGATGATGGAGGCCGTCATCGTCGCCGCGTCCGACAACAAGAACATGAGCGGGCCGACCGTATCCTGCGCCTGTCCCACCCCGACCGACGCGCGCCAATGGGCGTCGTCCGCGCCGGCATTGGCGGCGCGGTACTGAGATGTGTCGATCACGCCCGGGGCGATGAGATTGAACCGCACGCGATGCTTCGCGATCTCCTTGGCCGCGCTCTTGCCAAACGCAATCAGCGCCGCCTTGCTGGCGGCATAAGCCGACGCCCCTGGCCAGCCCTGGTGCGCAAGCCCCGACGTAAATGCCACGATCGATCCGCGCCGGCGCGTAATCATGCCCGCAACCACCGCCTGATAGCACCACACCACACCGTCGAGATTGATGCGCAGCACGCGCTCCCACGCTGCCGCCTCCATCTCATGGACGAGCGAGCGGGGCTGAATCGCCGCCGCGCAAACGAGCCCGTCGATCTTGCCGAAGCGGCGCTCGACCTCGCCGAGAACGGCGAACACTTGCGCGCGATCGGCGACGTCGAGCCGCCGCGTCGAAATTCCGGAAACATCGGATAAAGCAGCCATAGCCGCCTCGTCCACGTCACAGATGACGACGCGCGCTCCGGCCTGCGCCGCCGCGCGCGCCAACGCTCGGCCGATGCCATTGGCGCCGCCGGTGACGACAATCACATCTCCATCGCCCTCGAAGCGTGCCCGCATCGCTTACGCCCCCTTGGCTGCAAGCAGCGACGATTCGCTATCGGCGAGCCCCAGACGAGTGGCGGTATCGAGAAGGCTCTGCACGGTCGCTTGATCGAGGCGGCACACGCCGCCGCTCGCTTGCCGCGTCGCCCAGACGAGTTCTCCCGGCGCATAGACGCGCTCCACCCCGGCCGGACGCTTCGATCGGCTGGCGCGCATCGCCTGATCGCGCACGCGCCCGGCAAACTGGTCGCCGGGCTGGAAGTGGCCAACATGAACCGCCAAAAAGAAATGCGAGCAGCGATAGGGCTCGGCGGCATCGCCGTAGAGCGGGCGCACCTCGGCGCCGAGGGCGCCGCCCGACAAGCCGCCGCACAAGAGATCGATGACAAAGGCGAGGCTGAAACCTTTCGGGCCGGCTGCGGGCAACAGCATCCCTTTGATCGCGGCCGCAGGATCGCTCGTCGGCTGGCCCTGCGCATCGACGGCCCAATCCTCGGGAATGCGTTCTCCCGCCGCCGCGGCGAGACGAATTTTCCCCATCGCGGTCGCGCTCAATGCCATGTCGGCTTCCACCGGAAACGAACCCGTCGACGGCAGCGCGATGGCAATCGGATTGTTGCCGGCGATGGCTTCCGCGCCCCCCGGCGCCGGCATCAGCGGACGCGTGTTGGACAACACGATACCGACACAGTTCTCCTGCGCCATCATGCGCGCGTAACGCCCGGCCGTGCCGAAATGAAACCCGTTGCGCACGGCGACCGACGCGAGCCCGATCTCTCGCGCCCGCGCCACCACGAGCTTTACCGCCTGCCGCGAGGTCAACTGGCCGAGCGCGTTGCCGGCGTCAATGATGATCGCACCGGCGCGGTCGCTGACGACTTCGCCAGCGCTGCGACGCGACACCGAACCCTTTTTGATCCGCTCGACATACATGGGCACCAACATCACCCCGTGCGACGCGATGCCTTCAAGATCGGCGGCAACGAGATCCGCCGCCACGATCTGCGCGTCTGCGGCCGCGATGCCGCAAGCCGTGAAAATATCCGCGACGACCGACGTCAGCCGCTGCGCGTCGATGGGAACGGCGCCGGTCGCGCCGGGCGTCATCAGCGGGCGTCCTCGTCATTGCTGTACCAGGACGGCCGCTCGGGATAATGCGGGCCGTCGTAGATTTCGAGCACGATCGTTTCTTCGTGTGCCCGCGTCGGCCCGTGCACATGGCCCTTGGGATTCCAATAGAACGAGCCGGCCGTCAAAGTCACACCCGTCTTGGTGTACTCGTAGCGTCCCTTGAGGCAGAACATGAATTGGTTCGATGCATGCAGATGCGGTTCCGGAATGCCCGCGCCGGCGTCGAACTTGATCAGCGCGATCGTCGACCCCGCTTTTTCATCGCGCCAGAGCATTTTTTCCGAGACACCCGAGAGCGACTTCGCCCGCCAGGGAATCTCATCGCTCTGCAGAAGGACCTCCTCGAGCTTGGCCATGCCAGGCATCGGCGGCACCGTCTTC
Organism: Alphaproteobacteria bacterium; assembly: GCA_005883115.1. Taxonomy (GTDB): domain Bacteria; phylum Pseudomonadota; class Alphaproteobacteria; order Rhizobiales; family Xanthobacteraceae; genus VAZQ01. The sequence goes on from VAZQ01000006.1 coordinate 26,326, forward strand.
TGATCGCTCATTGTGGTCTCCACTTTTCTCGCGGTATCCGAATGGGATGGCTTCAGTGACGCGCCGGCGCCGGCGGCAGCCACGACGACATCATTTTCTCGCCCATGCCGACCAGGGCATAGACGAATATCCCGAGCACGGATAACGCAAACAGCGCGGCGAAAGCGAGCGGGGTGTCGAGCTGCGAGGTGGCGCTCAACAACAGAAAGCCGAGCCCTTCGCTCGAGCCCACGAATTCGCCGATCACCGCC
>VAZQ01000006.1:26669-30281 GCA_005883115.1 Alphaproteobacteria bacterium
TGGGCCAGCTCCAAGAGCTCTTTTGGGGTGGCCCGCAATCCGGCCGCGGTATCGACGATGATGGGGAAAAACGCCACCAGCCAAACGATCGCGAGCTTCGATTCCAGCCCCGTTCCAAGCCAAACCAAAATCATCGGCGCGAGTGCTACCTTCGGCACCGATTGAAGCGCGATTAGCAGTGGATAGAACATCAAATTGAGCGGCCGCGAGTTCGCGACGGCGACCGCAAGCGGAAGCCCGACCACCAGCGCCAGCAGGAATCCGTACAAGGTCTCCTTGAGCGTGATCCAACTCTCGTCGAGCAGGAGATCGCCGCGCACGATCAACGCGCGCAGCACCTTGTCCGGCGAGGGCAGCACGACGGTGGGAATGCTGATGAGCCAGCACGCGAGTGCCCACAGCGCAACGATCAGCACTACGCCGGCGAGCGGATAAAGGAAGACGAAGCGTGATCTCATTGTGCGGATGCCTCTTCACTTGCCGGGGCCACGATGCCGAGCGCCTCGCCGGCGATCCGCTCCGTCGTGGTGAACGCAGTTGTAAAGCGCAGCTTTTGACCGCGAGGATAACCGAGCGGAACGGATATTTCCTTCACCACGCGCGCCGGGCGTTGGCTAAAGACAACCACCTTGTCCGACAGGTACACGGCCTCGGAAATCGAGTGCGTCACGAACAGAACCGATGCTTTCGTTTCATGGCGGATGCGCAGCAGCAGATCGTTCATCTCCATTCGCGTGAGCTCGTCGAGCGCGCCGAACGGCTCGTCCATGAGCAAGAGCCGCGGCCGGTGCACGAGCGCGCGACACAGCGCAACCCGCTGTTGCATTCCGCCGGAGAGTTGATGCGGCCGCGCCGAGAGAAAGCCGCTCAGCCCGACCAACTGCAAAAGCTCGAGCGCGTAGCGCCGCGCCGCGGCGTCGTTCCGCTTGAGGATCTCCATGGGAAACAAGACGTTGTCGAGCACGTTTCGCCACGGCATCAGGCTTGGCGCCTGAAACACGAAGCCGTAGTCACCCATCGGTTTGGTGATCTCGCGGCCCGCGATCGCAACCGAACCTGCCGTTTTCGAGATCAATCCGCCGACGATGCGCAGCAGCGTGGTTTTGCCGCATCCGCTCGGCCCCAGAAGCGCAACGAGCTCGCCCGCTTCGAACTGAAAGCTCGCGTCGTCCAGGGCCACGACGGGCTCGAGCGCCGTCCAGCCGATCTCCTCGAGCTGAAAGACCTTGCGGACGTGCTTGATGACCCCGAACGCCATGGAGCTCGCTATCCACCGGCCCGAAACTGAGAAAGCACGCGAAGCCCGATTGCGGCGGCCGCTGCGAGCGGCGTCTTGAGTATCATGTGGAATATCTTATGGTATTTTGGGCTTCAAATCCCGCTCGGCGCTCGCCGGCACTGCGCGGACGCTGCCGTTCCAAGATCAGGGAGCACACATGTCTCGAGCGTTGATTACACGCGTGGTGGCAGGTGCCGCCATCGCCATATGCCTGCAATCACCTGCCGCGCAAGCGCAGGAGCGCGATCTCAAATTCGTTCTCGACTTCATCAGCTTGGGACGCCATGCGCCGTGGTACGTGGCGCTGGGCAAGGGCTATTTCAAAGACGAAGGCTTGAACGTCACCATCATGCCCTCGAAGGGAACGGCGGACGCGATCCGAACCGTCGCCACCGGCGGGGCGGAGATCGGCTTCATCGACATTCCGAGTCTCGTGGCGGCCGGCAGCGCCGGCGGGAACGTGAAAATCGTCGCCGCGAACTACCAAAAACCGCCCTACTGCATCTTCACCTTGAATCCCGGCGCCAACGTCACCGAACCGAAACAGATGGCCGGTCTCGAGCTTGGCTCGAGCACCGCATCTTTCCTGCCGAAGATCTGGGCGGCGTTCATGGAAATGAACAAGGTGGACAGCCGCACCCTCAAGATCGTGAATATCGACGCGGCCTCGCGCGTACCGATGCTCGCCGCCGGAAAGGTGCAATCGATCGATCAATTTCTGATGAGCGAGCCCGCCATTCGCCGCTCGGTCACCAATGCGAAACCCGTGTGCCTGTTCGCCGGCGACTACGGGCTCGAGATCTACGCGAACTCGATCGGCGTGGGCGAGGATTTCCTCGCCAAGAACCCCGATGTGGTGAAGAAATTCGTGCGCGCCGCGCTCAAGGGCTGGAAGGATGCGCTCACCGACCCGGAGGAGGCGGCGCGGATCGAAATCCAATACGTGAAGGCGCTCGACCCGCAGATCATTGTCGAGGAACTGCAGATCCTCAAGCGGATCGCGATTACGCCGGACGTCGAGGCGAACGGCTTTGGCTATATTTCAATGGACCGCATGAAAAATACGGTCGACTTCATCAACAAGAACATCGAAGTATCCGGCGACAAGCTCACCGCGGAGCAGATCTACCGCGCGGGATATCTGCCCGACGTTCCGATCAAGCCATAACGCTTAGGCCGCGCACTCGGTCTGCTCCGCATAGTGGGGCGAGGGAACTCCACACGAACTAGAAAAACGCGAGCGTGCGGATTTCGATGCTCTCGCGCGGGCGCGCGTTGGGCGGCGAGGTGGGATCCTCGAATGCGGTATGCGCGGACCAGCGGGCGCGGCCGTCCTTTGCCGAATCGTAGACCTTGAACACCAGCGCCTCCTCGCGCCGCATGCGCGGCAGATAGTACCAACGGTGCTCGGGATTGTAGGTGATGGCATAGGTCTGGCCGACACGGTTCGGATAGCGGCGCTCCGACACCACCAGATCCTTGGGTGAGAGACTTTTCGCATCGCAAATCCCGAGCGGGAAGGTCTCGACCGGATGCCGGATCGGCCGCCACACCTGCACGATGGCAAAGCGCCGCTGCAGGAGCTCATCGGCCTCATCCGGGAGCAGGTCGCGCACGCGCTGGGGTCCGGACCACTCGGTGTAATCATTGTGGACGCGGCGCACGACCTCGCGGATCTTGCGCGCCTCGCGCTGCTCGTCATCCGCCGTGCGCAAAGTGTGATCGAAGACGACGACGCGCGAGGCTCCGCTTTCGGCTTTCACCAGCGCTTCCATCTCTGGATAGTAAACCTTGCGGATCTGGTCCTCGTCGAAGAAGTCCGCGACTTTCGTGTCGTGACGCACAAAGCGAAAGCCGTGGCGATCGAACACGAAGGGCTCCTTGCTGAGCCGCGCATTGCGGATGGTCACGCGATGCGGGTCGAACGTGCCGCCGCTGCGCACGTCGGTCGCCCCCGGCGCCGCCGTCTGCGTGAAAATCTTCTCCCCGTTATCGAGAACGTAATTGACCGTGGCCTCGATGGCTTCGTTGACCGTTTCCCGTTCGATAACCTCGACCATAGGAAGCTCCCTTGGCGTTGCAGCTGCGCGGCGGCGCCGTCCTAGGCGGCAGCGGGTGGTCTGATATAGGTCCGCCTGGCGGGCAAGACAATCCGCGTAGGATAGTCGCTACTCCGCCATGCCGGCGCGGCAGAGCTCAAATCAGCGAGCCGTGGCACGGCGGGCAATATTGCTGCTTGAAGGGGCGAGCGCGCAATGTTCTTCTATGCAAACGCGCTGCCCGAGAGATCTTTCGTGCCACGCGGACGCCGCGCCAAGGAGGGAAGCGCCGAT
>VAZQ01000218.1 GCA_005883115.1 Alphaproteobacteria bacterium
GGCCACGTCTGCAAGGGGTCACTTTCACCAGATCGATACGCTGCCTGCAGAGCGGGCGCGCGCGTTCATCGCCGGTCCCGTCCTCCTGGTGCGCCTGGCGCCGGTGGATTGCCACCACGTGCATTATCCCGATCATGGCAGGACTTTGGATCAGGATCGGCTCGGACACCGCCTCTGGACCGTGAACTGGCACGCATTGGTGAACAAGCCAGACATCCTCTTCAGCAACGAGCGCATCTCGTCGGCACGCTGGAGAGTTGACGCCGGAACATCGAGCGCGACCTCGGAGGTACTCAAGATTATCCACACGAGGAGGAGCGAACAGCGAATTTGCGGTGTGGCGCGCAGCCCATCAAGCACGTGCCGACGGTACGACGGGCGGCGAAGCGAGCTGGTGTAGGATGTCGACCAGTTCAGCATGCGCGCGCGAGCCCCGTTCGCTGAAGGCCTCGATCGGGTTCGCCTCGGTCAGGCGGTTGAGCCGCGTGAGCAGGCGAATGCGCTGACGGCGGGTAAGCTTGGCCTCGGACGAGCGCCATCGGAAGAATAGGCGATAGAGTTCGCCGTCGCCGATGAGCATATTGAGCTCGTGTGTCGTGACGTAGACAAGGAACAGCACCATCAACCAGACCTGTATCGACAAAAAGCGTGGCCAGGAGAAGTGCTCCACTAGGTGGGTGGGAAAATCGGCTATCACGCCGCCGGCGGCTAGGAAATGGACGAGCCGCTCGGCTAGCCGCACCATAAATACGCATAGCCAATAGATAGAACTCTTAAACAAGATGGGCTGGATCATCGGCGCACCGTCGAAGCGGCGCATAAAGGGCAGATTGTCGGTTACCAGCACCGCTTTTCCAACCAGCAACGCCGCTAACGTCGCGGTCAAAAAGCCACTAAACTCGACGCCGTGCTCCTCCAGGATCAGGCGTTTGGTCCATAAAATCAGGTTGAAGCCGACGAAGAAAAAGATCGTCGGCGGGAGCGCGTGTTTCACCTGTGCGATCCACCAGTCGAAGGCACGGCGCAGGAATGGCGCCGTCGCAGAGCCGGCAAGAGCGGGCTGGCTCATACGCAACTCCTCAAGGATGGCGCAGAGTCATCGTTAACCACCATGCCGCATCGGCTCAATCAGACTGGCGAACGCACGAGAAAGCGGCATGAGGATGATTAATCCGACGATCGCGACAACGATTACCATGACGATCACTTTTGGGTCGCTGAAGCTTTGGCTCGCGACCACGAGCGCGGCGGCAATGTTGCGCTGGCCGGTACCGAGCGCCATGACCCGTCTTGTGTCGGCGTTAGGTCCGCCGAGCAACCAACCAGTTCCAAGGCCCAGTGCGATAAACAGAAGCCCTGCAAGGATTCCTCGGGTGCCGAACACTTGTAAAACCTTGTCGATGTTCGCTGCGGTGATCAAGGATACCAGCAGGATGAGGCTGGCGTTGGAAATCCAATCGAGTGCGGGCTTCACCCGTGCGGCCAAGTCCCCGTAACGCGCCTTCAGGGCAAGGCCTGTGGCAAGCGGGAGCAGCATCAGCAGGACCAGGGAGCGAGCAATCTGCCACGGATCAACAGTGACCCCCGGGAGCAGCAGAGGCAGGACCATAGGCAGATAACCAACGGTGACAACCATCAGCAGCACCATCGCGCCAACGGCAAATGCGAGGTTGCCCTTGGCAAGTTCGGCGAGCTTCGGCAAGAACGGCGCGCCGGCCGCACAACCGAGCAGCAGCAGTCCGACCCCAAAGGGTTCGTCGAGCCAGAGCACCTTCGCCAGGGCGAGCGCGCCAAGGGGCATCAAGACGAAATTGGCCAGCAGCGCGAGCATGACCAGCCGGGCATTGCGTAGCGGCTGGGAGATCTGAGAGGCCGTGAGACCTGCACCCATCGCGAGCATGCTCGACACGACAAAGGTCAGCATGGCGACCGTCGCTGCCTTGCTCAAAAGTTCCACCAGCATTGATGTCTCCCGAACCGGGATTTAAAGGGCTCATGCGCCTGGCGGCGATTTGGTTATGCTCCTTAGCCGTGCCAAGGCTCTTGCGCTCCGGGCCTCCACAGCTGCCGGCGTTCATTTCATCAGAGCGAAATTCTTCCAGAAGTTTTGCAGACTCTCTGTGCCACCGAAGAGCGTGGTGAAGTTCGTTGAGTCCACGAGCACGATGTCTCCAGCGCGCTACTGATTTGGCGGCATCCAGAGCAAGCAGTTGAACTCCGTATTGCCGGCTGCGGTGAAGGGATGTGGCCGGTCGGGATCGATGGGTTGGCGCGCCAGCAGCTGGATCGCCTTGCTGTCCTTTTCAGTAATTTCGTAATGCGGTAGATGCGGATGGAAATTGAGCGTCGGGACGTTCTTGAGCAGTCCAAGCTTGTCAATGTCCCGGAATGCGGTAAGCGGCGCGATCTCCTTCGTGCCTTTGACGAGCGCGGGACGGAGTCCGTAGGTATTGTGCACCGGGACATCGAGCGCCTTCATCAGCGAGCGGGTATATTGCCCAAAGCGCTGCTGGCGTGGCACCAGCGCGTCGCCGTGATGGAGGTATTCCATCTGCCGCTGCTTTAAGTCGTCGGTGAAGCCGACATCGTGGTGCGGTGCGAGTAGCAGGCAGGTGCCCTCGCGCTTGAGCCACTCGCGAATGGCGGCGATTTCGTCCGGTGTCGCCTCCTGCTCGGAAAGAAGGTGGTCGAGTCCGAACACCAAGAGCGTGTCGGTGTCGGCCAGAATCCGTTCGTCAATCGGCAGTTTGTAGCCCGCCTGGTCGATGCGCTGGAACACGGCGACCGGGTGGCTGGTGGCTTCGCCAGCAATTTGCTGGAAACTGATCGTGGAGCGATGAAACAGCTCCAACGTGCCGGCGATCCCCTGAAGGAATTGCGCCGCGCTCCACTCCGGCGTCTCGTAGGCCGGCCACAGCACGCTGCGGACTTCGGTCATTGTCGAGAAGCGATTTTCCATCGCGGCGGGGTCGCGCTGGGATTCCCACGGGTAACTCCACGTCCAGTAGATGCTCAGGCGGCGCTTGCCCGACGTGTATCTGCGTGGGATGTGGTTCTGGTTGTAGGTGCGTGCTGGGGTTCGTGTGCTCATGGCTGTTCTGTTACCCCTATTTTGTTCCTCAGAATTGATGACAGGTGCTTTCTGTCTGGTGTGCTTGCCAACCCACTTTCAGATTGAGTTCGCGTGCCGCGCTGGCCGCCACGCGAGCCAGCATTCCTGCGTAGGTGGGAAACGAGAGCGGAATGTGAGCCAAGTCGTCCACCCGCATTTTCGCGGCGATGGCTATCGCCGCCACCTGGGTGATCTCCACTGCGCGCTCGCCAACAACGTGGCAGCCCAACATCCTGCCGGTCGCGCGGTCGACGATCAGTTTGCAGAAACCCGCCTTGCGGCCGTCAATGATTGTGCGCGTAGTCGAGTCGAAGCGTACAACCGCGACCAGGACTTCGTGTGTTTCACGGGCCTTTGCTTCGGTGAGGCCCACTTGGGCATACTCCGGCTCTGTGAAGCTGCCGATAGGAGTCACCGGATCCCCAGTCGTGATCGTCGGACCTCGCACGGCGTTGGTAGCCGCCACGAAGCCGTCCTGTATCGCCTGCGGGACCAGCATCTGGCGACCGGTAATGTCGCCAGCGGCGAAGATATGTGGCGTTGAGGTCCGCAGATATCCATCAACCTTTACGAACCCCCGATGATCGGTCTCGACGCCTGCCGTAGCTAGGCTCAGCCCTACAGTATCGGCTACCCAGCCCACCGCCACGACCGCAAGTGTCGCCTCGGCGCTGTCCCGGTCGCCGTTCTTGGAGAAGATCATTCGCACCCCCGTTGGGGTCTTCTCGAAAGACTCGATCGTGCCGAAGTTCTCATGCACCACGATGCCCGACTCTCGGAACGCCGCTGAAACCGCTGCCGATACATCTTCATCCTCGCTCGGTAGGATGCGTGGGGCCGTCTGGAAGAGCTGGATTCGTGACCCATATGCGTTGAAAATGGACGCGACCTGCACCCCCGTTGCTCCGGCGCCCACGACCAGCATGGACGGCGGTACGGAGGTTAAACGCCAGGCATCGCTATGGGTACTTGCCAACTCGAAGCCGGGGACTGAGAGCCGCCGGCTCACACCGCCAGTGCAAATGATGACCTTTTCAGCCTCAAGCCGTAGGCCGTCCTGGGTTTGGATGGTGTGCTCGTCGGCAAAGCGTGCAACGCCAGCGTGCTCGTGGACGGTCACTCCCAGGGAGTCGATCTGCTGGCGCAAGGAAGAATGCGCACGCGCATCCTTGACGACCTCGCGAACGCGCGCGAGCAGCCGGGGATAATCCAGCACCGGCTCGCTCACGCCGATGCCGTATTGATCCAGCTGTCGAGCTTCACGAATCAGCCGGGCTGCATGGGCTAGGGTCCGCACCGGAACTGGTCCGTCGTTGGCGGCCATGCCGCCAAACTCAGCGCGAGTTACCAGCATGGTGCGCGCCCCCAGATCCGCAGCACGCAGGGCGGCGAGTACACCTGCCGGTCCAGCGCCGATAACGAGGGTGTCGATCATCTTTGGCTACCCCGATGATGAACGATACCTATCCCGTTTCAATGGACTTCATCCAAGGTCGCGAGGTATCGAAGCGCCTTGATGCCAGGGAGGAAGAAGTAGGCGCCGCCTCTCACAGTGGTGAAGGCCGGTAAGCCGGTAATTTTTTTGCGGATCGGACGCTTGGGAATTTTGTATTCGAGCGTGCCGTCCTGAGCGCCGATGATCGGGTCGCGTTCGTTGCCGAGCTCGTGAAAATTCCGGTCGTTCGCCCAAACGTTTTGCGCGAACTCGAACTGTCGAATCAGGCTCCCGCAGATCACGAATGCTGCGATGCCGCGCTCCACGCCGTCCTCCGGCGCGTCCTCCGGCAAATGCGGGCCGTAGGTGGCGCCGCGGCGGATCATGCGGCGGCGGTTCATGTTCGCCGCCGTGTCGCGGGGGTTCATTCGGCGCATGTGGGAGCCGAGCGGCACCGCGTAGCCATGCGGATCCACCTCCTTGTAGTTGAAGTCGTTGTTCCGTTGGGCGTCGGCGCCTAATGCGGGATCGTCTTTCTCGGGCGCCAGTGTGAGCGGTGCGCCGCTGCGCCAGCGTCCCATGAGCTTCGCTGCGATCAACTCCTGTTCTTCGTGTGTCTTGCCGTGCTCGCGCAGGAAATCGCGAAACCTGCCCACATGCTCCTGCAGGCAGCGATAGGCCATGTAGCTGCCGTTGCGGGAAAGCGGGAAAGAATTTCGGGTTGCGGCAGATTGGCGGGCGGTCCGTCTTCGTCCGGGTACCCGAGGATGAATTCGCCTGGCTTGAGCGGCGCGCCGGTGCCGGGCGTCGGCACTTCGCCGGTGCCCTCGATGACCGGCTGCGAGAGCCGGTCGCGGTAGCCGAAGTGGTCGTGTGCATAGTCGAACGGCGGCGTCGCCTCCAGGTCCAGCGTCGAGAGCACCTCAACCCCTTCGCACACTGCGACGAGCTGATCGTGCTCGGTCAGGCAGCGCGCGCGCTCAGCGGCGTCGCGGGCGAACAGGATGGCGATGGCGTGAAGATCCGGGCTGGCGAGGCCTCCCACCCAGTTGTCAGGATGATTCTCTCCGGTATCGCCGAGCATCTCTGCGCGGGCAACCATCCCTTGCTTGAACTCTTCGGGGAACGTGGCCAGCGACTCCTCATCGACGCCAAGTGCGCGCAGGCCGTTCCAGGTGAAGGCCACCGTCACCCAGCGCTTGTCTTTTTCGACCGAAGCCATGACTTCCGCGGCCGACTGCGCCTTTTCACGAATCGCCGACAGCCAGGCCCGTCCGCCCGCGGCGTTGCGAAACGAAAGAAATTCGTATCGTCCCGTGAGCGCGGGCGTCCGAGTCAGCAGGATGTGCTGGATGTCTTCGTTTTCCAGCATAGCGCGTCCTGCGGTGGATCACTGCATCTGGTCGAGCATGTTCGAGAAGGCCGCCTTGACCTTGAGCGCTTTCTTGATTTCGTCCGAACTCACGTAGGGATACTCACCGTATTCCAGCCAGAAAGCTCGGACATTGGTGCTCGCGGACGAACTTGACGAACGCCGCGGCATTCGTCTTCCAATCCGCGGGAAAGCCCTCAAGGTTTTCGAAGACGGTATTGATACCGTACTTCGAGAACAGGGCTACAGCATCCTCGGTGTATTTGTCGAAGTCGGTGTCGAAGATGCCCTGATACATGAAGTAGGTCTCCCCCTTGATTGGGAAGAGCACCCAGCGCAGGTAGTGTAGCTTGAGCACGGCAAGACAGTCCGGCTGGCCTGCCACCGCCTTCTCGATATTCTTGGCATATTCGTAGAATACCTCCTCCCTTCCGGGAATGATCTTCGCGATGATCGTGAAGCCATAACATGCTGGACTTTTCGGAAAGATCGGGCCGTATCTGCCTTGTTGCACCTTATCTTTGAAGATTCCCCCTTTCGGGATCGCCATAGCCGCCGGCTGGGTCCAGTCACCCTGCTGGGTATCTGACATAGCTGCGTCCTTTCCTTCTATGTTTTGGAAGACATCGAGGTATGTGTAACTGCGTGTCGCGATACGAAGCGAGTCCATCACAAAATGTGATCCGGTAACGTGAGATTTGCAGTCATGGATCGACTTTACGGTGTTCGAGGGAGTACCTTCGCCTCGGCAGCGCGCCACACCGACGAGCTCAAGGATTTTCTTGGCGACGATTTCTGCGGTGAGTCCGGTGTGATCAACCAAACCCAGCGTGCGCAGAGTCGCTTCGCATGCCGTCACCCTGGCGGTGATCAATTCGGGTTCGAAGAACGCCTGGTTGTGAGACATGACAGTGCTCCACCGGAGTGCAGGCGGGAGCGCGATTGGTCTCTCGGCCACCGGCGCCTGGCGTAGGGCTGCTGTCGGTGACGAAGTTATACTACTCCTAAATCAGCGCTCTGTGCCCCTCCTACGTTACCAGCGAAATTTAATGATCCTGCCACCATTTGGCCAACGTAGGCGGTGCACTGGGGTTCTGGCGCTTGAGGGGAGTGCTGTATAGGGGAGCGTACCATGGCTACCAGAATACTGAATGACCTTCTGCTGTTTTCGTGCCTGGCGGCATTTGTCACGGGGATTGTGCTCGCGGCGGCGAGTCTGCTCATTTGAGTCTCTGCGCGCGCTTACTCATATATCGCGATTGTTAGGCA
>VAZQ01000219.1 GCA_005883115.1 Alphaproteobacteria bacterium
GCGGGCCAAGATCTGAATCAAGCCGCGCGCGTCAAGCTCGATAGGCGTCAAAAGGGGACTTTTCCTGCGCTTAAAGACAAGATTTGTGTCGGCACGGCCGATCGACAACGGCACAAACGACGCCGTGCCCGACGCTGCGGCCGGCTGAGGTGGGTCAGAGCCACCTCGTGTACATCGCTGGCGTACTGTCATCTGCTCACCGCGTCCGAATGCGTCGAAAGGGAGTGCGGCCTCTGCCGGCTGCTCCGCAAAGCCGCCAATAAAGGCGCAGGTAATTGCGTGCCATCACGTCCGCGGTGAACCGCTCCTGGAACACCTTGCGCACTATGCCGCGGTCAAGTTGATCAAGCTTGAGAACCGCCCGTACAGCCTCGTCTTCGGTATCCACAATGAACCCGGTTTTCCCGTTCTCGATGATCTCCGTGACGGACCCGCAGCGCCACGCGATCACCGGCGTTCCACAAGCCATGGCTTCGATCAGCACCAGACCAAACGGCTCGGGCCAATCGATCGGGAACAGGAGAGCGCTGGCATTTCCGAGGAAAGCGGACTTTTCGCTGTCGCTTATCTCCCCAATGAATTCAATCATAGGATCGGCCAATAGCGGCTTTATCTCGTCGCGAAAATAGCCCACGTCCACAGCATCCACTTTTGCTGCAATCTTGAGGCGCATGCCCAGACGCTTCGCGATGGAGATCGCCCGATCGGGACGCTTCTCGGGCGAGATGCGACCGAGGAAGGCGAGATAAGGATCGCTGGGCATCTTGTTGAACGAGTAAACGCCTTCAGCGAGGCCATGGTGAATAGTGGCCAACCAGTTCGCGCTCGCGAGTGGTTTGCGTTGATCATCCGATATTGAGACCAGGGGATAGTCGTGCCAACGAGAATAGACCTCAGGCAGATCCTTCAGGTCGAGCCGACCGTGCAGCGTGGTCACGGTTCGCGCCGCCAAATCTTCGAAGAACGGAAAATGGATGAGATCGACATGAAAATGCAGAAGATCGAATTCGTGCCGGCGCAAATGAAGTTCATGCAGCATGGACAGGTGAGCGGCCAGGTCCGATTTCAGCGGAAACGAATCGAGCCGAATGGGCTTGGTCGCGTACCGGAACCAGCGTCGCTCGTGTATGGGCCTCCGCACTCGCGAATAGCGTGACCTCGTGCCCAAGCTCTACGAGAGCGTTAGTCAGGTGCGCCACGATGCGTTCGGTGCCGCCATACAAGCTGGGCGGCACAGCCTCATACAGCGGCGCGATTTGTGCGATCTTCATAAGATGCCATCAATCCAGCCGGCTAGCCGCCTCACTCCCACTGGTCAGCAATGTCGGGCGTGCTTGGCGGTACGGTGGGTCTAACGAACGAGCGGAGGCCAATCCTTGTATCATCTGAAGCTGATGCGAGTGCCGTGTCGCCGTGCACTTTACCGGTCTACCAATTAAATTGAGGGCATCGCTTTTGAAGCGATTGGCTTCTTGTCAACTCGTGTCTCCGCGTCGGTCGCCTCTTTGGCCAACCGAAGTGCTTTCAGTCTTGCAGTCTTTTCTCGAACAGCCCGAGCCTCGGACTCATAGTGCGCCCTGGCCTCGTTGGCATCTTGAGTCGCTTTCTGTGCCTTCTTGAACCGCGCTTCAGCTTGATCGCGTTCCTTCGAATGGTTAGGCAACATGGTCTCCCTTGTTTCGGCGTGGAGGATGGTTCGATAGCCGTGTTAGATAACATTCGATCATGAGATATTGCCCCATCATCAATCCGATGCTGACGCGTATCGCGATGATCGCAGGGGGTCGTCGGCCTTTTTGCGCCCGGATCGATGTACGCTTTTCACAGCAACGGCCGGAGTGCCTGACCTCTCCGCGATGAGCCGGTCCTGTTCTTCGATGATCGCGCGCGCAGGGCCGTCGCCATCGAGGCCGCCAAGGACTTCGCTCGGCACTCTGCGATTGGACCGCTGAGAACCGTCTTCGTAAGCCACGTCAAAAAGAGTGAACTCAACTCGCGTAGCCGGCTTCCGTGCCATTTTCGGTTTCCTGTCATTGTTCAACGATGGATACGCCACACATCGAGGGCGGCATCGCAGCCATCGAGGCACGTCGGGCAAGTGGAAATCGGGCCGATACTAGGCGCCAGGGCCTGATGTCTCACTTTCTTGGAAGAAATTAGACGTTCTGAAGGTTCGAAGCGGCCAACTTGCCGCGCTCGCTTACAACGTCGTACGTGAGGGTCTGTCCCTCATTGAGATTGCTCATTCCGGCGCGCTCGACTGCGGAAATATGGACGAATACGTCCGTTCCGCCGTCGGTCGGCTGAATGAAGCCAAAGCCCCTTTGTGAATTGAAAAACTTGACTTTACCTTGAGCCATATCCGGCCTCCTTTGAAAACGCCAATCGGCGTCTGCGACCTGCACGACATTGCGCAGCGCAGCCTTGCGTCCGACTTCGACGTTGTCTTGGGAAGAGCCCTAGGCGGGCAAATAGCAAGGACAGGCAAAACCCGAACAGATGCATATATATGGTTGGCAGGTCCAAAATCAACCTGCCGCATAAGAGGGATGCAATGACGTTCAAGCCAAATCACGGTAGAGATCGGGCTGAATGACAGAGGGCAGCGCGCGCACGGACCGAGGAAAAACAAGAAGGAGTGAAAAGGTTGCGCTGCGCAAAGCTGATCGCGCCGCAGCCGAAGCCCCGCCGGATCACAAGCAAAACTAACGGGTGGGCTCGAGATTTAGCGGCTGGCGATCGGCTCTGTCTCGCGATTGCCTCTTGGACGATGCGCAGCCATCCGATCTTGTCCAGCGATGGCGCTTGAGGGCTGCAGCATAGGATAGATCTATTATTTAGGCTGGCGCCGGGAACGAGTCGCGCATTTGACCCGAAGGTGAGACAGTCGGTACGGCTCGGCTCGGTGTGTCGAGCTAGCACGCGCTAGCGCAACAGCCCAAGCATCTGCCGAGCCGCCCAACTTTCAGTCCTGCGGTGCGACAACTAGGCCGCCAACTAAGGCGGCCCCGGCCTCACCACTCGCGACTAGTGCTATAATCGAGCGAGTACGTACCGGCGCGTCCGCACGCTGGGCATCGAATCACAAAAACCCGTTGACCCTCCTGCAATGCGGGGTTGACGACGGTCGTGGTGCCGCACTTAACGCAGGGCGGCGGTGGTGGTTGGAATAGCAGTGACATGACGCATCGGCTCCCTGGTTTTCAGGCGGGAGCGCGATGGGTCTCTCAGCCACCGACGCCTGGCAGGCTGCTGTCGGTGATGGAACAGCGTATATGCCTAATTAGGACACTTAGCGATTCAAATTAGGACAGAACGCTCGGAATTCGGACACCACCCCCGCACCTATACGTTGCTAAAGACCGTGGTCCTTGCGCAGAGAATGTCGGGGGGCCCGCTCCGGCAATACTCGGTCGCTCGCCCAAGAGCCGATCGTGCGCCTCAACGGCACCGCTGTCTGCGCCCGGATTACGGGGAGTCGCTTGATCGGTTCAGCGCCTGTCTGCGTTCTTCGTAATGCACCCTCGCGCGCAAGACGAAGAGATGGGCTGCCCGCCGCGGGTTTCCGAAGACACCGGGTTACTTGCGCAGATGATCATCCGTCTCGTGCCTGAAACGAGAATGATCCTCAGTAAACCTTCGTTCCATGAGCAGCGGGCAGCAAGCCTCTCGCGGCTAGTTCTCGCTTCAGTTCTTGCATAGCACTGTTGGCTGCTTCTGAGCTGTTCGCCCTTTCCATACGACGAAGAAGCACCCGGATGACACGGTCTTTGTCCCTGATCGCCCATCTGCGAACAAATACTTGCGCGTCGTAAAAAGAACTTATTCGAACAGACCTGCTGAAGTTGGGCAAATTAGCATCGAAAACCGCCGCAATTCGCACGTCGCTCATATGAGCTTCCTTTGGGTTCGAACGCCTCGCAGCCGTTACGCCACACCTGATAGCGGATGATGCTGCTTCGTACTCAATTGGCTCGCGTGCTCGCGCGACAAATTCCAATAGCCGAAAGAAAATCCCAGCATGCAGCGCCGCCCTGCGCGCCCGCGAGACCGGGCATTGCCCTTAGCAAGGGCTGAACCGTGTGAAGCGGAGGTAGGTTGGCGGTAAACCCGCATGAACCGAGTTCATTATAGCGCTCTGAGTCCTCAATTGTGGGCAAGAGGAGCGTCTGGATTCTGTAATATTCTTCACGCTCTGACGCTCCAAGCCCATCGAATCCGTGAACGAGTCGGCCGTCGGTTGATAAGACGTATCTGTGCGGGATCACGTTGGCGAGCTCGCCGCCATCTCCAAGTACACAGACAAGGAAGTAATGCTCGCCAGCTTCGGCGCCGGCTAGCAGACTGAGACCTCCTCTACCAAATCCTCGAAATCGAACCCATTCCCGCCAGGGCAATTCCATCCATGCAGTGTGGCATTCATCCCAATGCAGGATGACCGTGTTCTCGGGGGTTCCCTTCATCGTCTCTCCCAGGCCCTGACGTTGTCGCGATTCTAGGCCTCTCCTGGTGGGCGCAGCTACCGCTCAATGCGATGAACCGTCGAGCCGGGAGGTACCGCTGAAACCGACTAGACGACTTTGAGGTTTCCTGCCGACTCCTTGCCACGGTCGCTGACGATTTCATATTGAACGGTCTGCCCTTCGTTGAGGGTGTTCAGGCCGGCCTTCTCGACCGCTGAAATATGAACAAACACGTCCCTACCGCCTCCCTGGGGCTGAATGAATCCATAGCCCTTCGTCGGGTTGAACCACTTCACGGTTCCTGTGGCCATCGTCGTCTCCTTGCGTTGTGCTCAAATGATTACGCGCGTATCGCGCGACGATCCGAGTTTTGGAAGATGACTTGAGAGCGGCCCAAAACCGGGAGCTGAGCAAGGCAGACCAAAAACTTGGCGTGCTTTACTTGTACGATCGAGACGGCATGGGGTCAATGATATTGACCTGCTCCCCAACTTGTCCTCACGCCGTGATAAACATC
>VAZQ01000021.1 GCA_005883115.1 Alphaproteobacteria bacterium
ACATCGATGCAGGGAAAAGCATGAGAAGGACCTGTGTCATTGTCCGGCTTGACCTGGCAATCCGTCCCTGTTGCGAAGACACAGGATGCGCAGGTCAAACCCGCGCGTGGCGACCCTGGCGAAACGCATGACTCCCGATAAGGTCGCGATCCGGATCGTCGGCGTCTCGCATCAGTTCGGCGAAGCGACCGAGGCCCGCCACGTCCGCGCGCTGCGCGAGACCTCGCTCGAGATCGCGCGCGGCGAGTTGGTCTGCCTGATCGGACCGAGCGGCTGCGGAAAGTCGACGCTGCTGAACATCCTAGGCGGCCTCATCGCGCCCACCGCCGGTGCGGTCGAAGTCTTCGGCAAGCGCGTCAGGGGACCGATGCCGCACGACATTGCTTTCGTATTCCAGGAGAACGCGCTCTTCCCGTGGAACACCGTTTTTGAGAACGTCAACCTCGGGATGGTCTTCCA
This sequence comes from Alphaproteobacteria bacterium, assembly GCA_005883115.1. Classification (GTDB taxonomy): domain Bacteria; phylum Pseudomonadota; class Alphaproteobacteria; order Rhizobiales; family Xanthobacteraceae; genus VAZQ01. Next base: position 460 of record VAZQ01000021.1, read on the forward strand.
GGGTGTGCCGCGCGCTGAGCGGGAGGCGCGCGCGAAGCGAGCGATCGAAGCCGTAGGCCTCCAGGATTTTCCGCAGCACTATCCCGCCCAGCTCTCCGGGGGCATGCGTCAGCGCGCGGCGCTCGCGCGCGCGCTCAGTCTCGAAACCGGTATCCTGCTCATGGATGAGCCATTCGGCGCGCTCGATGAGCAGACCCGCATGATCCTCGGCGAGGATCTCTCGGTGCTGCTGTCGCGCACCGAAAAGACAATCGTATTCGTCACCCACAGTCTGGGCGAAGCAACCTTTCTCGCCGATCGGGTCGCCGTATTTTCGGCTCGCCCCGGTACCATCAAGAAGATCGTCAAGGTCGACGAGCCGCACCCGCGCAGGCCCGACTTCGTCACTTCGGCGAAGTTCACCAGCATCCGCAACGAGCTTTACGCCCTGCTGCACGACGAGATTCGCAAGACCATGGCAGAGAGCTCGGTGAGCGCCGCAGGCGCGCACCCGCCATGACCCCGAGCCGCGACCAGCGCGAGGCACGTCTCGCCAGCCGGGCCGTTCAGGTAGCCTTCCTGATCGCGCTGCTCGTGCTGTGGTATCTCGCCACGACCCGCTGGCGGGTGAGTCCGCTGCTTCTACCTAACCCCGTCGTGGTGCTACGGGATTTCTGGAACATTCTCACAACCGGGGAATTCATCGGTGATTTGCGCGTGACGCTGACGGAGCTCGTGATCGCGTTTACGATCGCAGCAGGCTCCGGTCTCTTTGTCGGCTACCTCGTCAGCCGGTCGCAATATTGCATTCAAGTATTCGAGCCCCTGTTCGCCGGCATCTATTCGGTGCCGATCATTCTTTTCCTTCCGCTCTACGTTCTGTTGTTCGGGCTGGGCCCCGCCTCGAAGATTGCGCTGGGGGCGACCATAAGCTTCTTTCCCATTGCCCTTAATACCATCGCCGGCTTCGGCTATGTCGAGAGGACCCTCGTGATCGCCGCCCGCTCAATGGGCGCCTCCGACCTGCAGCTCTTCCGATTCGTGCTGCTGCCCGCCGCGCTCCCGGTCATACTGACCGGGATGCGCATGGGATTCACCGTGGCGCTTCTCTCCATCATAGGCAGCGAAACCATCGCGTCGCTAGCCGGGCTCGGCCACCGCATTGTCTATCTGGCCGAAGGCATGGAGACGGCGGCGATGTTCGCCTATATCGCGTTCGTCGTTGCGATCGCGGCCATCCTCAATACGCTCGTCTCGGCGCTCGAGGCGCGCGGAAGGCGCCGGCGATGATGACATCCCATACAATGCAGCGGCCGTGGGTCGCGCGCATCGCCGTCGTCGTTCTCCTGCTCGCCCTCTGGGAGGTCGCCGCGCGCTGGTGGGTGGACCCAATGTTTGTCAGCCCGCCCTCGCGGGTGGTTGCGTCGTTGCCGACACTGTTCGACACGCGTGGGCTGCCGGCGGCGCTGCGCGTCACGTTCTGGGAGCTGGCGGTCGCCTTCGCCCTTTCAGTGGCGATCGGGCTTGCGATCGGGCTCGCCGTCGGCCTGCAGCCGTTCGCGCGCAAGAGCTTCATGCCGATTATCCTGTTGCTCTACGGCACACCGCAGGTCACCATCCTGCCGCTGTTCGTTCTTTATTTCGGAATCGGCCCCGCATCCAAGATCGCCTTCGGCGTGAGTCACGGCTTTTTTCCTATCGTCATGACTGTCGTGGCGGGCGTACAGAACATCAAACCGATTCTGCTCACGAGCGCGCGTTCCATGGGCGCGAGGCGGGGGCAGATCCTCCGCTACGTCATTTTTCCGCACATGATTCCGAGCTTCTTTGCCGGCATGCGACTCGCCATGACCGGCGTGTTGCTCGGCGTCTTACTTGCCGAGCTCCACGTTATTCACGCAGAACTTCGATCCTACCCGGCTCTTGGGGCTCATCTCGGTGCTCGCCGCCATGGCCATCATGCTAAACGAGATTGTTCGGCGCGCCGAGCTGCATTTTAGCCGCTGGCACAGCGAGTAGATCCATGGCGGGAAAGCTCAAGCTGACGGTCGCATGCGGCGACTACGAGATCGTCCGCGCGCTTAAGGACCGCACGGTTACCGCGGATGGCCTGGAGCTCATCATGCTCACACGTATGGGCCCGCGCGAGCGTCACTGGCGCATGGCGCGCCGGGCCGAATTCGACGTCTGCGAGGCAAATGTCGGCGCCTATTTCATGGAACGCGAGCGTGGCGCGCCGCTCACCGCGATCCCGGTGTTCCTGCACCGGCGTTTTCGTCACGGATTTTTATTCGTTAATACCGCGGCCGGTATTCGCGCCCCTAAGGAGCTCATCGGCAAAAAAATAGGTGGTACGAATTTTCAGCCAGCATCCAATATCTGGATGCGCGGCATATTGGAGGAGGATTACGCACTGCCGCACCGACAGGTCACATGGGTGGTCGAGCGCAGCGAGGACGTCCCCTTCACCCCACCCAAGGACCTGCGCATCGAGATGATTGCGCCGGGGAAAAAGCTCGATGTCATGCTGGCGGAAGGCGAAATCTCCGCGATGCTCTCGCCGGAGCTGCCGCGCCTATTCATTGCCGGCGACAAGCGCATCGTGCGCCTCTTTCCCAATTACAAGGAGATCGAGCTCGCCTATTTCCGCAAGACCGGAATCTTCCCGATCATGCATGTCACGACCATCAAGCAGGAGATCGTGGAGAAATTTCCCTGGGTGCCGACTAACCTCACGCAAGCCTTTGAGGAAGCGAAGCAGATCGCCTATCGGCACATCGCCGATCCCCGCACGGTTCCGCTCGCCTGGGTACGCACGGCACTCGAGGAGCAGGAAGCAGTGCTGGGTCGCGACCCTTGGGCCTATGACCTCACTCCGGCCAACCGCAAAAATCTCGAGACCGTGCTGCGCTACACCTATCAGCAGGGGATGATCAGCAACATGCTGTCGCTCGACGCGCTGTTTGCCGAGACCGATCTCGGCGACGCCGGCGGTTCGGACGGCATTTAAGTCAATGACATGACCGCCCTCGAAAAGCTCGGCCGATATGTCGCGGAAAGCAGCCAGCCCTCCGATCCGTTGCGCGACCTCGTCGAGCTGCACCTCATCGATACCGTTGGCGCCTGGATCGCGAGCACGCGCACCTCGGAAGGCGCAAACCTGCTGCGGTTTCGCGCGATGGTGTGCGCGAACGGGCGAACCGGCGAGGCATTGGCACTTGATCTCGCCACTCGCTGCGCGCTCGCCCGACTGAGCGAGATCGACAACATTCATCTTCCCTCCATGACGACGCCGGGCGCCATCGTCATTCCCGGCGCGCTGACGCTCGCCGCCGCGACGACGGACATCACGGCCGATGGCTTGATCGCCGCGATTATCGCTGGAACCGAGGCAATGACCCGTCTCGGCCGCGCGCTCGACGGCCCGAGCATCCTTTATCGCGGCATCTGGCCAACCTATTTCGCCGCGCCGTTTGCCATGGCCGCGGTCGCCGCGCGGCTCCTCAGGCTCGATGCGGAGAGCAGCGCCCATGCGCTGGCGCTGGCGCTCACGCTCGCTGCGCCGGCGGTTGGACATCACAGCACGGCGACAACGTCGCGCTGGTTCGCTCTGGGCAATGCCGCCCGAAACGGGCTCACCGCGGCGCTGGCGGCGCAGCACGGCTTTTCCTCGGATCACAAAGTGATCGAGGGTCAACTCCTCCCCGACGTGTTCGGCATTAAGCCCGATATCTCGGCCCTAACCGACGCGCTCGGCGAACGCATCACCTTGAGCGAGGTCTCCTTCAAGCCGTGGTGCGCGGCCCGGCAAACGATGGCGGCGACGCAGGCGCTCAAGGATATCATCGCGAGCGGCGTCGCGCCGAGCACGATCGAGGAGGTCACGGTCGAGGTGCTGCCGCCGCACCTAAAAATGATCGATCACGGCGTTGTCGCCGGCGATCGCGTCTCGCATCTCACCAGCGTGCAATATTGCATGGCGGTGGCGGCGCTCGCGTCCGAGGCAGCGTTCGACATCCAGCAGGCACCGGCGAAGATACCATCGGCCGTTCAGGCCTTAATGGCGAAGATCAAAGTTCAAGCGGACGAACGCTTGCTCGCCGAATACCCGCGCAGCTGGCCCGCCCGCGTGCGCGTCACCGCGGGCGCGGGGCGCCAGGAGCGAACCGTGACCCATGTTCCCGGCGATCCCGCCCTGCCATTCGATCGAATAGGCGTGCGAAAAAAGTTTTTGCGTTTCACCGAACCGGTGATCGGCGCCGAGCGCACCGAGCGCATCCTCGCTCGCTGCAGCAATGCCCTCGCGAGTGGCAAGTTTGCCGCGTTGGTGGACGACATCGAGCAGGTCACGTGCCGTGAACGGCACGATTGACGAGCGCCTGTTCCGTCCTCCCCAGGCTTGACCCGGCAATCCATCTTCTAGAAGAAGCCTTTTCCATGGATGCGCGGGTGAACGGGATCGCTTACTGATCCGTTTGGGGCGCCCGTCCCGCGCATGACGAGCCGAAATCCATGCGCAATAGCAGCATCCGCGTCGCCACCTTCGCCGGACCCGGCGCTGAACCGATCATCCGTTCGGTGCCATGGCCGCAAGTCTCCAAAAATGCCGCGCTCATTCAGATCGGCGCCTGCGGAGTGTGCGGCACCGACCTGCACATCCTGAAAGGTCACTGGCCGAAGCCATTGCCGTGGCCTTTCACCCTCGGCCACGAGCTCGGGGGCGTGATCGTCGAAGCCGGAGCGCAATTCACCGAGGATTTCATGGGCAAGCCGCTTGGCATCGGCTCGAAAGTGATGATCCCGCCGCTGATGCCATGCGGACGGTGCTATTACTGCGTCCATTATCCGGAGCGGGCCAACAAGTGCCTGACGCCCGTCTATTACGGGCGCTATCTCGGTTTTGATAAGCCGCCGCATTTGTGGGGAGGCTTCGCCGAATATGTGTATGTCGACCTCGACATGCTGCCCGGCACCAAAGTCTACAAACTTCCCGACGACATGCCGCTGCGGCTAGGCGCATTATCGGAGCCGCTGACCTCCTGCATCCGCGCGTTCAATCGCGCGATCCGCGCCGGCGGATTTACCTGGGGCAACACGGTCGTGATCCAGGGCTCGGGGCCCATCGGCATTCTCGCGATCGCGGCAGCGCGCGAAATGGGCGCCGGACGGGTAATCTGCGTCGGCGCGCCCGAGACGCCGCGCCTTGAACTCGCGCGAAAATTCGGCGCCGAAGCGACCGTCAACATCGAGGAGATCACGGCGCCACAGCAGCGTATCGAGCGCGTGCGCGATGTCGTCGGCGGCTTCGGCGCCGATCTCGTGATGGACTGTTCCGGCCACCCGAGCGCCGGCCCGGAGGGCATCGAGATGCTGCGCGACGGCGGCACCTATGTCGAGATGGGCCAGTTCACCGATGCCGGCTCAATCAATACATCCTGGCACCGCATCTGCGCCAAGGACCTCAATGTGCTCGGGTCATGGGCCTTCACCGCGAACGATTTGCCGCTCGGCGTGGATATGCTCCACCGCGCGCGCAACAAGTATCCTTGGCTCGACATGCAGAGCCTCTACCCGTTCGATGAAGATGGCGTTTCCCGCGCGGTTAAGGACGCGATGGCAATGAAGACGGTGAAATCGACCATCGTCCCCTGGCCGGAGCTGGTGTGAGTGCATCCGACGCAGGTTAATAGTATGGATGAGCGACGCGCGCCTTCAACGTGCTGCGCGCGGGAATGACCGCAAGGCGCGCGTCGATCAGACCGATTAGCTTACGCTCTTTGATTCATGCAGTTCTTCACGTAATCACGCCGCTTCATAAAGTGGATCGCCGAGTATTTCTTCTTGGCCTGCGCCTGGCACTGCGCTTTAACCTCGGCCATTCCGGATTTCTTCGTGCCAGCGTCGGCAGAGATGGCGAACGAGCCGGCCAGCAAGCCAGCCGCAATGATGGTGACTAGCGATTTCATGGGCAGTCCTCCTCTAGGCGCGAAATTAATGCAGCAACGCGATCGGAGTTCCACAAGAGATTCCTGACAATATGTTCAGGAAACGCGTACAAAGGGGGACCGAGATTCGGATCAAACGCGCGTGCATTGGCGCGGCTGGTCCCCACGCTCTAGGAGAGTTTTCTCTTGAGCAGCCGCTCGGCTTTGCCGGAAAAAATCTTGCGGCGGTCGCCGTCTCCGATCTCAAGCCGCCTGATCGTCTCGATCGTCGGCGCGATCGGGCCAAGCGGTGTGTCGGTCGCGAACACCACATGGTCCGCCCCGAAAAACTCGAGCCCGCAGCGCACCGCGTGAATGCCGCCGCCGAACAGCGCGGTATCGCCGTAGAAGTCGTGCATGTAATCGAGATGCGGCCGCTTCAGCGAGGGAAGGATCTTTGAATAGTCCTCGTCGCTCGTCCGGTTGCCCAGCACATCGAGGCCAGGCCCGACACGCCCGTCATAATACGGGATCATTCCGCCGAGATGATGGGTGACGATCTTGAGCCCTGGATAGCGGTCAAATAGGCCGCAAAACACCATCCGCACCATGGCGACCGAGGTGTCATAGGGCCAGCCGAAGCACCACCACATCTCGAAGCGGGATTTCTGCTCTTTGGCGTAATCCGGCATGCTCGCGGTGCGCGCTGGATGCAGCCAGATCGGCAGATCAAACTCCGCCATCGTGGCGAAGATCGGCTCGAAAGCTTTCTCGTCGAGCGGGCGGCCCGTAACATTAGTGAAAATCTGAACGCCTCCGGCGCCGAGCTCCTTGACCGCGCGGCGCGCCTCCTGCACCGAGCCTTCTACGTCCGTCATCGACAGCGCGGCAACAAAACTCGGGAAGCGGTCGGGATAGCGCGTACACAGCTCCGCCATGGCGTCGTTGCCGATGCGCGCGAGGTTGAGCCCGGTCTCGCCGGCGGCAAGGTCCTCGATCGGCGGATTGGGCAGCGAGATGATCTCCCGATAATCGCCGAACTGGTCCATCTCGCGAAACCGCTCGTCAAGGTCGAACAGCTTTTTGACGCCGCGCAATCGCGCGGCGATATTGCCGAGCCGCGGCGCGATACGATTCATCTCCCGGAAGAACTTGTCCGGAAAGATGTGACAGTAGATATCGATGATCGTGTCATCGGCCATTAAGCACCTCCACCGTCGTCATGCGAACTCAGGCTGCGGCAACGATGAACCGGTTTCCGGCTTATGCGGGATGAGCATTGGAGAGGCAACGACTCTCCGCGCGTCCCGCGAAAGCGCGGACCAAGTTGACAACAACAGGACTCGCTTCAAAACTTCGTCCGATCGGCGCCCTTGAGCCCGAGCATCGCGCGCGCCTCTTTTGGCGTTGCCACCTGATAGCCGAGCTCCTCGATCAGGCGGCGCGCCTTCGCGACCTGCTCGGCGTTGCTTGCCGCGAGCTTGCCGCGGCCGATATACAGGCTGTCCTCGAGACCGACGCGCACGTTGCCGCCCATCATCACCGCTTGGGTGGCGAATGGCATCTGGTGGCGGCCGGCCCCGAGCACCGACCAGGAATAATCGTCGCCGAACAGCTTGTCGGCGGTGCGCTTCATGAACATGAGATTGTCCATGTCCGCCCCTATGCCACCGAGAATGCCGAAGATCAGCTGCAGGAAGATCGGCGGTTTGAACCAGCCCCGGTCGACGCCGTGGGCGAGATTGTAGAGGTGCCCGACGTCGTAGCATTCGTGCTCGAACTTGGTGCCGTGTCCTTCGCCCATGAGCTTTGAGATCTTCTCGATGTCGGCAAAGGTGTTGCGAAAAATCGTCTCCTTGGTCCCCGTGAGATAGGATTCCTCCCAGTCGTATTTCCAGGTCTTGTAGCGGGCGACCATCGGGTAGAGGCCAAAATTCATCGAGCCCATGTTGAGCGAGCACATTTCCGGCGACAACTTCATCACTCCTGCCAGCCGCTCCTCGACCGCCATGGTCGGCGACCCGCCGGTGGTGATGTTGATGACCGCGTCGGTTGATTGCTTGATGCGCGGCAGGAACTGCATGAACACCGCAGGGTCGCCGGTGGGGCGGCCATCTTTGGCGTTGCGCGCGTGCAGATGCAGGATCGCGGCGCCGGCCTCCGCGGCGCCGATGGCCTGCTCAGCGATCTGATCGGGTGTGATCGGCAGGGCTTCCGACATGGTCGGGGTGTGGATCGCGCCGGTCACCGCGCAGGTGATGACGACCTTGTCGGATTTAGCAGCCATTGTTCTCTCCCGGTCCACATCGCTCTTTCGCGATCATGTTGTGCGGGCATCCGCAGCAAAGCGCAAGCGCCGCTCGAGCGGGAGCAGCTGCCAACCGAAGCGCTCGGCGAAAAACCCCCAGATGCCCTTCGGTGCCAACAGCATCACCGCGATGGCGACGGCGCCCAGCATCAGCAGATAGAGGGCGCCGAGATCTGCAAGCGTCTGCCGCAGCAGGAAAAAGACAATAGTGCCGATAATCGGCCCCTCCACCCGGCCGATGCCGCCGATCACGGTGATGAAGATGACGAATGCGGTCCAGTCGTTGACGCTGAACGCCGTATCAGGCGAAATCCGCAGCTTCTGCAGAAAAATCAACGCGCCGATCATCGCCGTGCCAAAGGCGGTCAGCACATAGACCACAAGTTTGACGCGCGCGACGTCGACCCCATTGGATCGCGCCGCCAGCTCGTTGTCGCGGATCGCGGTGAGTGCCAGCCCATAACGCGAGCGTAACAACAGCACGATGGCCGCAAGAACGGCGACCATGAGCGCAAGCGCCACCCAGTACATCAGGAATTCCCGCAGCTGGCGGCTCGAGGCCATCGCAGTCACAATACCCGCCGGCAGGCTGATTCCGGAGCCGCCGCCGAGCGCGGAAATCTGCGCGGCGATCAGGCGAAAAACTTCGGCCACGACCCAGGTGCCAATAGCGAAGTAGTGACCGCGCAGTCGAAACATCAAGCCGGCGACCGGCAGCGCGAGCACGGCGGCAACTATGCCCGCAACCGGCACGGCAAGGAGCGGATGGAGTCCGCCGAGAATGGTCGACGCGAAGAGCATCCAACCGAGACGAGACCGGCATAGCCCGCAAGCAGATTCCAGAGACTCGCGAGAGCGACATAGGCATAGATCTCAGAGAGCAGCCGCAGGTCGTCGCGCCCGCCCCAGGCCGGTGCCGCGGCAAGCAGCACGAAGGCAGCGGCGAAAGCAGCGGTGCCGATGCGGCTCGAGCGGCTCGCATGCTCGACCCTGAAGGAGGCGATCATCCCTTCACCTTCGGGAAGAGGCCTTCCGGGCGCAGCGCCAGAATGAAAAGAAAGGCGAGATGCCCAGCCAAGAGCTGCCAGCCGGGATTGATCTGCGCTCCGATTGCCTGCGACACGCCAAGGATGATGCCGCCGGCAAGCGTGCCCCACAGGCTACCAAGGCCGCCGATGATCACGGCTTCGAAGCCGAAGATCAGCCGCGCGGGCCCGATCGCCGGATCGAAATTAGTGCGCACGGCAATGAATACGCCGGCGACTGCGATAACCGCGAGCGACAGCGCCATGGCGAGCGCAAAGACATGCCGGTTATCGAGGCCCATGAGCTGCGCCACCGACTGATCGTCCGAGGTCGCCCGAAACGCGCGGCCGAATGCGGTGCGATAGAACAGGAGCTGCAGGGCGCCGATAACGGCAACCGCAACGACGAATTGCAGCAGCGGAAGCACGCCGATCCACACGCCTTCCATCAGCGGGAAGCTCGCGACCTCGATCGATCCGGCCCGCAGCCGCCGGCTATCGGCGGTAAACAGTTCGAGGAGCGCGTTCTGGATGATGACGGAGAGTCCGAAGGTCACGAGCAGCGGAGGCAGCACGTCGTCGCCCAGCGTGCGGTTGAGCAGCGCGCGCTGAAGGCCGTAGCCGATCGCTGCCATGATCGGCACCACCACGATGATGGCGAGCAGCGGGTTGAGCTCGAGCGTGTCGCTGGTGATCAGCGCGATATAAGCAGCAAGCACAATCAGATCGCCGTGGGCGATGTTGACGAGCCGCATCACCCCGAAGATCAAGGCCAGGCCGGCTGCGAACATGGCGTAGAGTCCGCCGATCAGCACGCCTTGGACGACAATGTTAATCCATTCCATGGCCGTTACATTTTCGATGCTCTAAAGGAGAGGTCACGCGCCGAAATAGGCCGCCGAGATCGCGTCGCGCGTCAGCGTTGCGGCCGAGCCTGTGAGCGCGACTCGGCCTTCCTGCAGGCAATAGATTCGGTTTGCCACTCTGAGCGCCTGCACAATGTCCTGTTCGACGATGACGAGCGAGCTGCCTTCGGCGAGGATCGATGGCACCCGGGCATAGAGCTCGCGCACCACGATTGGCGCGAGCCCGAGGCTGATCTCATCGCACAGGAGAAGCTTGGGGTTGGACATCAGCGCGCGCCCAATGGCGACCATCTGCTGCTCGCCGCCCGAGAGCAGAGCGCTCGGCGCATGCCGCCGTTCCCATAGCGCCGGGAACAGCTCGTAGATCCGAGATAGGCTCCATGGACCCGTCCGACCGAGCTGGCCGCCGATGAGCAGGTTCTCCTCGACTGAGAGCGATGAGAAGAGGCGGCGCCCTTCCGGAACGAGCGCGATGCCGCGCCCGACCACCGCATGCGCGGGCACAGATCGGCTCGCCGTCGAACAGGATCGCTTCGCGACGCGAAGGGATGAGGCCGGCGACGCGGTTGAGCACCGTCGATTTGCCGGCGCCATTCGCGCCGATCACCGCGACCACTTCGCCTGCCATCACATTGAGCGAAGCGCCGAACAGCGCCTGGAAGTCGCCGTAGAAAGCATCGAGCGACCGGAGCTTGAGGAGCGGCTCAGGCATCCGCAGGAATCCCCATATAAATTTCGCGCACCGCGGGCGAGACGATCACGTTTTGCGGGGCACCCTCCCCGATGAATGAGCCACCGTGCAGAACGAGCAAACGGTCGACCAGGGCCATGAGCGCGTGCACAACGTGCTCGATCCAGATGATGGAGATGCCGCCCT